>JBNMGK010000090.1:0-8720 GCA_050872205.1 Enterocloster sp. | reverse complement strand
TGTTTATTCTCTTAATGACTTTACCTATTCTGACTGTGATCCGGACGCTACCAAGCTGTTCAGAGGCCGCCAGGAAGCAACAGGACTGACAGAGCCGGTGCCATTTTTGATCACAGAGTTTGCAGGAACTGCTTTCCCGACCAAGATGTGGGACAGTGCAGATAAGCGTACCACCCATGCGAGAGCTTATGCAAGGATTTTTAACCAGTCCGCACTTTCCAAGGAAATGATGGGTATCATCGGCTGGTGTGCCTTTGACTATAATACACATGGTGATTACGGTTCCGGCGACAAGATCTGTTATCATGGTGTAATGGACATGTTCCGTGTGCCAAAATACGCAGCTTATGTGCTGCGCAGCCAGATGGATCCTGAAAAAGAGATCGTTATGGAAGCGACTACTGAGTTTTCCAGAGGTGACAATAAGGGAAATAAACTGGTTTCTCCGTTCATGGTACTTACAAACTGTGATTACATTGAAGTGGAAATGTACGGAAAAGCGCCTGTGCGCTATTATCCGGACAACCGCTATATCGGCTTAGATCACCCGCCGATCGAGATTGAGGAAGAGATCGGTATCTGGCAGGACATCTGGCAGGACGGCCGCATTGTAGGCTACTATAAGGGCAAACCGGTGGCTGAAAAGAAGTTCTTAAGAGACTCTTATTTCACCGATTTAGAGGTAAAAGCAGACGGAACACAGCTTTACGGTGATTATGAAGATGCTGTGCGCGTTGTTTGCCGTGCCCAGGACGCAGTGGGAACTACTCTGGTATACTTCCCCGGTGTTGTAAGCCTTGAAACAGAAGGAAATATTGAGATCGTTGGTCCAAAGACAGTGCCTGTTATGGGCGGACATGCCGCTTTTTGGGTAAAAGCAAAGCCAAATGCATTCTCTGGAGAGAAGGAAAATGCGAAAGTAAAGATCCACCTTTGCGGCGGCGCGGAAATGGAAAAAGAAGTGGAATTTACATTGGAGAAGTCGGAGTATGTTGTGGGTTAAGCAACGTATTTATTAGAAAATGTGGAAACAGAAAAAGGGGGCTGGCTGCCGGGATCGGCAGCTGAGCCCCTTTTTGTCATGTGTTTTTAATTGTTTTTAACGTTTACATCTAACTGATTAAACGGAATTTCAATGCCGGCCTGGTCAAACTGCAGTTTGATCTGCTCCAGTATTCTCCAGCGGACGGTCCAGTAATCGGAAGTATTGGTCCAGCCTCTTGCGCCAATGACAACAGCGCTGTCTGCTAATTCGTCTACATAAACGGTAATGCCTTCTTCTTTGAGGATCAGAGGATCATTGGCGTAGATCTGATTTAAGATCTCTTTGGCTTTTTTCAGATCAGAGGTATAGCCGATGCCAACGGTCAGATCCACACGGCGTTTTGGCTGGGCAGTTACATTGGTGATCACTGCATTGGAAAGGCTGCCGTTTGGAATGGTGATCTTGCGGTTATCAATTGTAACTAAGGTGGTGTATACAAGACCGATATTCTGTACGGTGCCTTCTGTGCCTTCACAGACAATATAATCGTGGATGCCGAAAGGTCTCATAACAAGGATCAGGATGCCGCCTGCGAAGTTTGCAAGACTGCCCTGGAGAGAAAGGCCGATAGCCAAAGTTGCGGAACCTAAAAGGGCAATGATAGAAGCGGACGGAACGCCGATCTTTTCCAGTGCCATGAAAATGACAATGGCATAGGTAATGGCATTTGCCAGTGAAATAAGGAATTTACTCAGGCTCAGGTCCATTCCCATGCGGTCAAAGGTCTTTTTCAGGAAATGGCTTATGTATATGGCGATCCGTGAGCCGATAAAGATAATGAGAGCTGCAACAAATAACCGGTAAGCCATAGACAAAAGGCCGGGGGTCCAGGATTTTATGGACTCTAAAATAGCATTGGGCTTTAACTGTTGTAAATCTTCATGGACTTCCGCAGCCACTGCCTGGGTCTCTGCAAGGGTAGGAAGAGCGCTGCTTTCCTGGGCGGTGAATAATATCATAAAGTTTCCTCCTGCTTTTTCGGTGTAAACTCAGGTCCCCCGCGCTGACGCGCTCCACTGCCTGCTACGCAGGCGGAACCTTCGTTAATGGCCCAAGAAAAACAAATGCCGCTCATGGCGGCGCTTGTTTTTCTTTTGGGCTCATTATACCATGATTTGCAGGAGGGGACAACGGATTGTAAAGATTTGGTGAAATTTTTTTGAAAAATTATTAAAAAAATTGTTGACAAGGAAGAGCATGTACGCTATAATCATCGTTGTGTTCAAGAGAACGCGCCTTTAGCTCAGTTGGTAGAGCAGTAGACTCTTAATCTATTTGTCCAGGGTTCGAGTCCCTGAAGGCGCATTAAAGGTCTGATTTTGCAGATATTGGAGGCTGCGGGGTCGGACTTTTTTGTTATATCCGCGTTATTTCTTATGACAATGTTTATGACTGGGACAAGGGCCGAGGCATTTTTTGACCTCACGGAAAGCTTTACAAAGCTTTAAAGCCCGTTTGTCCCAGTCTTTTTTGTCACAGGTGGCTTTGCACAGCTGTCTGGTCAGTTTAGGTGGGAGTTTCATGGGAATGAGGCTCCTTTTTAGTTCTGTTATTTCTATAATAGTATATGAAAGAAAAAGAAATGGGGATAAAAGAGAAAAAATCCCGGGGAGCTGTGGATAAAATGCAAAAATCCCGGCGGATGCCGGGATATGTGTGATATCTGTGTTTTAACGTAGGCAGTTAATTTTCTACGGTTTCTTTCTGCTGTCTCATGGCGATCAGCTTGCAGATAGGATTTCCCATAGAGGAAAACTTTTCTTCGTATTCTGTCATTACATTCCCAGCGCACATGACCGGGTCATGGTGCAGATCAAAGGTATGTGCTGTAATGGTCCAGCCAGCTTCAGGAATTGCTTCCAGGGAGTAATCGAAAAGGCCTTTATTGTCGGTCTTAAATTCTACCATGCCGTCAGCTGCCAGGATCTTATCGTATACAGCCATAAAATCAGGAGAGGTCAGACGGCGCTTTGCATGGCGGTCTTTTGGCCATGGATCGGAGAAGTTAAGGTAGATCTTGGCTACTTCTCCCGGTGCAAAGTAGTCAGCCATATTTTTGGCATCGATGCACATGAAATAGATATTGTTTAATTCTAACTGGGCACGTTTCTGAAGGCCTCTTAAAAGTACGCTGGAATAGCGCTCAATGCCGATGTAGTTGATATCAGGGTTCTGCTGTGCCAGCTCCATGATAAAACGGCCTTTTCCCATTCCTACTTCGATCTGGATTGGGTTATCGTTGCCAAAAACCTGGTTCCAGCTGCCTTTGTGAAGCTCTGGTTCCTGGATTACATAGGGGCTTTCTGCAATGGTTTCTTCTGCCCCGCGTATATGTCTTAAACGCATGGATGTTGTCCTCTTTCTTAATATGGTGAAAAGTGTTTTCCGCAGGTGCGGAAAATATGGATATACGGTGAAAATATATCTGCTAGTAACTATATCATATAGTGCTTAGTGATTGCAAGGTGAAGGAAAAATTGATATACTTACGTTAGCAGATAAAAGAGCAAGAAAGGGGATAAAAACACGAAGACTGCTCTTTTTAAGTTTAGGAATAAGCGATTTCGGGGGGAAAAACATATACAAAGGAGGAAGGGCGATGTCAAACTTTGAACGTACTACCAGCTGGCAGCAGATCCAGCAAGGAGTGAAGGAAGCGGAGCGCCTGATCGTCAGCAGAGACTATAATCTTGTTATGGTAAAGGCCAGACAGATATTAGAGTGTATGGTCCGTTGTCTGGCTGAGAAGGCATGCCTTGTAGACGGAGATCTGGCGGATACCATAGATCAGTTGTATGAGGGACACTGGATCGATAAATCCACGAAGGATGATTACCATACGATCCGTATTCTGGGAAATAAGGCAGTCCATGAAAATGACAATACAGCGTATAATGCCAACCAGGCATACCAGCTTCTGACCAAGCAGGTTTACGCATTTTCACATGATTTCCAGGTTTCAAAGACATTTACCGTACCGGTGACAGATACCAGACCGGTGCGAAATACCAGAACCGGTGTGAATAATACCGGCGCGTCCTATAACCAGTCTGCTGGTGTGAGAACGCGTACGGCACCGGCAAACCAGACAGCAGCCCTAAGATCCCAGACATCGGGCAGAATGTCTACAGCTGCAGGAAATGGGCCGCGTTCCGGCTCAGAGCTGCAGGGGATTTCCAATCGTTCCAGAACCGGTGGCAGCCGAAGCACTACAGGAAGCAGTTCTGGCTCTGGCAGCCGAAGCAGAAATAATGTAAATACCAGCCGTTCCTATAACGGTTCTTCCAGAAACGGCAGAACCCGCAGGAGAAGACGCAGACAATCTCCATTGGAAATGATCTTAAAGCTTCTGATACCGGTTGTGGTGATCGTAATTCTGGTCCTGGCGATCCATTTTCTTATGCCGGGAAAGAAAAAAGCAGATCCGACCCAGCCAGAGACTGTGACCACAGAGGCAACCCAGGCAGAGATCGAGGCACCGACACCAGAAGAGACCCAGCCACCGGCAGACGTATATGTAGTGACTGGAAATAAGGTAAATGTACGTTCAGAGCCGTCTACTAACGGCCGCATCCTGGTACAGTTAGAAGGCGGAACGGAAGTTGCCTATGTGAAGCGTTATAATAATGACTGGACCGTGATCAATTATGACGGCCAGGAAGCTTATGTTTCCAGCCAGTATATTGCAAAACAGGAAGCAGAGACTCAGGCAGAGGCAGAAACAGCCGCTGAAAGTGAAACTGCAGCAGCCCAGTAGTTTCGCGGGTTTGGTCAGCGCAGGGCAGTGTTATTGAGAACTTTGTGCAAAACGGGAGAATGAGATCCATAAAACGGTCCCATTCTCTCTATTTTTGTGCATAACGCCTAAAAAAATCGTTAAATTTTTAATTTATGTACAATTTCGCTCTGTTAATTTTTGAAAAAAGTAGTATGATAAAAAAATGCAAAACGCAAATTGCATTTAAAAAAGAACAAAGAAAGGGAGGACTGTGACATGGATACAGTGATCAACCGGCTGTCTGATATTGAGAAAGCCGCCGTTTCTGTGATGGATGGTGCCAGCGAGCGTAAAAAGCAGATGGCCCGTGAAATGGAAGAGAAAACGGCGGCTTTTGATGCCCAGCTGGAAAAAGAAACCCAGGATCGCATTTCTCAGATACGCGGCAAAATGGAAGAGGAATTACAGCAGGAGTTGAGACAGCAGAAAGAGGACGCCAAGGCAACGATGGCGCGATTGGAAGAAGCCTATGAAGCCCGGCATGAGGAGTACGCGCAGGCTCTCTTTAAAAGCATGATAAAGGAGTGAGAACATGGGAAGCCTGATCAGTTACAGCGGCATTTCCACCAAGGTGAAAGCCATGGAGCGTTTCAGGATTCGTCCGGAGCAGTTTCAGGCAATGGCAGACCTGGGATCTGTGCCTGAGGCGGTGCAGTTCTTAAGGAGTAATCCTTCTTATGAAATGGCATTTTCCAAAGCCTCTGATGATGAGCTTCACCGTGGAAAGATCGAGCAGCTGTTAAACTTAAGCAAATACCATGATTTTGCAAAGCTGTACCGGTTTGCAAATGTGGGGCAGAGGCGTTTTTTAGACCTTTATTTCATGCATTATGAGATCGATATATTAAAGACCTGTCTCAGAAATGCAGCAGGAAACAGGGAAAGTGCCCAGGACCTTTCGGAATTTAAGGGATTTTTCGATAAACATTCGGATATGGATCTGGTGCAGCTGTCCCAGTGCAGGACCATAGAAGATGTGATCCGCGGTTTAAAAGGTTCTGCCTACTATGAACCACTGGAAAAGCTTTTAGAACAGGGAAAAGCAACGCTTCCGGCCTGTGAAACGGCCATGGATATGCTTTATTTTAAGACCATATGGAAGATCAAGGATAAGTATCTTTCAAAGGCAGAGGCAAAAATGCTGGCCCAGTGCTTTGGCACGAAAATGGATATGCTGAATTTCCAGTGGATCTGTCGTGCAAAGAAATATTATAACCTGTCAGAAGGTGATATTTACGCGCTGATCATCCCGATCCAGTACCATGTTACCAAAAAAGAGATCCAGACCATGGCTCAGGCGGAAAACATGGAACAGGTTTACGGCGTGATCAAAAACAGCTGGTACAAATGCCAGAATATAGAAGAGCTGATGGAGCAGGGCCTTGGAAACGCGGCAAAGGAGCTTACAGATAAGATCTACGAGCTTACAAGCAGGAAAGAGCCTTATTCAGCAGCAGTATTAAACTCTTATCTTTATTTTAAAGAAAGAGAGATCGAGCAGATCATAACTACCATTGAAAAGATACGTTATGGGATGACAGCAAGGACTTAAGGGGGTTAATGTGAAGTGATAGAGAAAATGAAGTTCTTAAGCATTACCGGCCCCAAGGCAGACATTGACCGGGTGGTGGACACCTACCTTTCAAGATATGAGATCCACCTGGAAAATGCCCTGTCAGAGTTAAAGACGGTAAAAGACTTAAGACCTTATATTGAGACCAATCCATATAAGGAAAAATTAAATATTGCCAGGGAACTGGCAGAAAAGATCGGCGGACAGCTGCCAGAGGCTTCAGAAAAAGAGCTCCCGACGCCGGATGAAGCAGCAAAAACTATAGAAGATATCAACAGCCGTTTACAGGAACTGAATGATAAGAAAGAAGAACTTCAGGCGCAGATCCAGACATTAAAGCGCTCTAAAGACCAGGTGGCACCATTTACAGAGTTAAATTACAGCGTAAAAGAGATTCTGGGATTCCAGTTCATCAAATTCCGTTTTGGCCGTATTTCCAGGGAATACTTTGACAAGTTCAACAGCTATGTATATGAGACCATTGACACAGTGATGTTTAAGTGCCTGGAAGATGCAGAATATGTATGGATCGTTTATTTTGTGCCGGAGAAGCTGGCAGACAAGATCGATGCCATTTACGCTTCCATGCATTTTGAGCGGTGTTTCCTGCCGGATGAGTACGAAGGAACTCCAATGGAAGCAGAGCATGTGTTAGATGACAGGATCAAGGCTTTAGAGGCTGAAAAACAGGAGATTGAAGGAAAAATCCTTCAGACACTGGATGAGAATAAAGCAGAGCTGGCAGCAGCACGCACCAGACTGGAGCGCTTCTCCGTCAACTTCGATGTGCGTAAAATGGCGGCCTGCACCAAGCATGGAGATCATACCTTCTACATTCTCTGCGGCTGGATGAGCGAAACAGACGCAAAGAAGTTCCAGAAAGAGATCGAGTCGGATGCAGATACCTTCTGCATTATGGAAGATAACCACAACAACATTATGAGCACTCCGCCTACGAAAATGAAAAATCCGGGGCTGTTTAAGCCATTTGAAATGTATGTGGAGATGTATGGTCTGCCTTCTTATAATGAGATCGATCCTACGATCCTTATTGGTATCACCTATTCCATTTTATTTGGATTTATGTTTGGTGATGCGGGACAGGGACTCTGCCTTCTCATCGGCGGATTTTTACTGTATAAGTTCAAAAAAATGCGTCTGGCGGGCATTATTTCCTGCTGCGGTTTCTTCTCAACTATATTCGGCGTGCTGTTTGGCAGCGTGTTCGGATTTGAGGATATTATTGACGCAGTGTGGTTAAGACCTCAGGAAGCTATGACGGATCTTCCATTTATTGGAAAATTAAATACGGTATTCGTAGTTGCCATTGCCATTGGTATGGGCATTATCCTGTTGTGCATGATCTTAAATATCATCAACAGCGTAAGGGAACACAATACAGAAAAAACATGGTTTGACACAAACGGCGCTGCAGGACTGGTATTTTACTTTGCCCTGGCAACTGTTATTGTCCTGTATATGAGCGGAAATGCGCTTCCAGCAACTATTGTACTGACTGTGTTATTTATTATCCCGTTACTGCTTATGTTCTTTAAGGAACCGCTGTCAGCAATGGTAGAGAAAAAGGCACAGAAAATGGAAGGCGGCGTGGGAATGTTCATTACCCAGGGCGTATTTGAACTGTTTGAAGTGCTTTTGAGCTATTTTTCCAATACACTTTCTTTCGTCCGTGTAGGCGCTTTCGCAGTGAGCCATGCAGCCATGATGCAGGTAGTTTTAATGCTTGCAGGCGCAGAGGCCGGAAGTCCTAACTGGGCAGTGGTCATCGGCGGAAACCTGTTTGTATGCGGTATGGAAGGCCTGATCGTTGGTATCCAGGTACTTCGTCTGGAATATTATGAGCTGTTCAGCCGGTTCTACAGAGGAAGCGGACGGGCATTTGAGCCTTATGGAAAGCATTAAATAAATGAATGAACCTGGAACATGAGAAATCCAGATATCTTAATCTCAAGAGAAAAGGAGAAAATAGACATGAGTTTATTAGTTAAAATGACATTAAGTGCAGCATTAGTATTAAGTATCGGCGTTCCTTTTGGAGCATTTGCAGCAGGAGAAAAGACAAAGGGACGTTATAAAACAGCTCTTGGCGTAAACGTATTTTTATTCTTTGGAACCATGATCGCAGCAGCCGCTTTCATGTTCTCAGGAAATGCATTTGCAGCAGAAGAAACTGCAGCCGCAGCTCCTAACAGTGCAGCTGGAATGGGTTATCTGTCAGCAGCCCTTGCAACCGGTCTTTCCTGCTTAGGCGGTGGTATTGCCGTATCTGCAGCAGCAAGCGCAGCACTGGGCGCAATCAGTGA
>JBNMGK010000083.1:0-8934 GCA_050872205.1 Enterocloster sp. | reverse complement strand
CTTCCGTCCTTTAATCGTCCCAGATGGATCATAATATCCAATGCTGACGCGATCTGGCTGCGAATAGCATCTAATGGCAGTTCTGCCCCCATAAGTACCATCGTCTCCAGTCTTGAAAGCATATCCTGGGGGCTGTTTCCATGTCCTGTAGACAGAGAACCAGGATGCCCCGTATTCATAGCCTGAAGCATATCCAAAGCCTCTGCCCCACGCACTTCTCCTACGATAATACGTGAGGGGTTCATACGCAGGGAAGCCCGGATCAGCTGACTGATAGTGATCTCGCCTTCTCCCTCTGTATTTGCATTCCGTGTTTCCATACGCACCAGATTCGGTACATGGCCAATCTGCAGTTCTGCGGAATCTTCAATGGTAATGACCCGCTCTTTTTCCGGTATATAAGAAGAAAGAGCATTTAAAAAGGTTGTTTTTCCTGAATTCGTGCCTCCGCTGACAAAAATGTTATATCTGGCTTCTACCAATGCTTCTAAAAATAAGGCTGCTTCTTCTGTAAGGGCATTAAAATGAAGAAGCTTTTCCATAGTGATGGGTTCCGGGAACTTACGGATGGTCACCACCGGCCCGTCCAGTGCCACAGGGGGCAGGACAATATGTACACGGGAACCGTCTTCCAGTCTGGCATCTGCAATTGGACTGGACACATTGACAATTCGGTTCACTTTCCCCACGATCTGCTGGATAATATCTTCTAATTGCTCTGTTTTCTCAAACCTGCGGTTCCATAAGATCATATCCCCTTTCTTTTCTATAAATATCTTCCCCGCCCCATTGATCATGATTTCCGTTACATCTTTGTCATCCAACAATTCCTGAAGAATATCCAGACGGCGGAAGCTGTCATAAAGGCTGTTGCGAAGCCACAGGCGCTCCTTAAGAGGAAGATAGACCTCCTGACCCTTCTGCCGGATTGCTGTATCAATATGCTCATAAAGCTGCTCATCCTCCAAATAGACCTGGTCTCTTAGCCGGGACATTACATTTTTTCTTAACTCCCCGCGTATTCCCTCTCTCCGCTCAGACCGGCTTTTTTCTCCTGCTTTCACTTAACTCCCCCTTCCAGCAGTCTTCTTACAAAATCCCCCATTTCACTCCAGAGAAGCTGCTCTACATAGCTCCCTCCCCGCCTTTCCAGCCTGCACAATGGCAGATGCAGCTTCTGTATCTTTTCCTGTACGCCCCGGTCATCTGCTTCTTTCAGATAGGTCTCAAAATCAGCTGATTTTGCCACAGAAACAACATCATCCAGCACTGGCATATACACTACATCACAGACTGAAAACAGCTCAGGCGCTCCTTTTCCCATGTGTCCCATATCTATAATGATCCGTCCATAACCGCTTTCCCCGGCGATCATGCGGATAAGGTCTGCTATTTCCTGAGGCTCTGCCTGCTCTAAATCTTCCCCATATGCAGCAGGGGGAATATAATCTACATTTCCATGAGAAAGCAGCATAGGCTTTAATTTCAGCCAGTTGAGCGTCCCCTGTCGGTACAGATAAAATACATCCGACAGATCCCTTTCATAGTTGCCGCACACCAGTCTGGCAAAACCGGAATATTCTTCCAGACTGATAAACAGTACCCCCTGCTTTTTTCCCAGCATATGGGCTAACGTAAGGGCAAAAGAAGTTTTCCCGCAGCGCCCCACAGGAGAATAAACGCCCATTACGATCGCCCTGGCCCCTAAAAGTGCCAGCCCCGGTTCTACAGGTGTCCCACAGTAGCAGGCCATTACCTCCTGAAGGATGCAGTCACCGGACTGGTATTTATACACCAGCGTTTCCTCCTCTTTTGGCATGAAGCCTCCGTCACAAAGAAGCATTTTCAGACCAGCTTTTACTTCTTTTGCCTTGTCCTTTACCTTTTCCCCGGCCAAAAGTATCTCAATCTCATGGGACTGCCCGTATTCCTTTAATTTTTCCAGGTCTGAAAATGCAATCGCCCGGAATGGAAATGTTTCCTTCTGGTTCACATATTCTGCCAGCCGTTCTGCATACAAAGGATCTTCATCGTATACAGCCATTACCTTTACCATATTTTTACCTCCCATTAACTACAATGTCCTCCCGGACTCTTTCATGCGCCAAAAAGGATAACAACAAGCGCCCCTGCACAAAAGCAGGCTCCCAACGGGATCACACACCCTGTTCCATCTCTGTCCGGGATATAATATTTTTCCAATTTTTTACAACTGAGCGTCTGCCTGATATAGGCGGATAAATAAAGAAATCTCTGAAATGCGCTGCCTTCCCGCAGCATTTTGAAAAGGGACAGGACAGCCCCAAGAAAAAGTCCTGTACATAAAACCATCACGGTCTGTTTTAATCCCAGCCATCCGGCTAAAAGAGCTGCTAATTTTATATCTCCAGCTCCTGTCATACCTGCCTTAAACAAAGGATAGCCTGCTGCCAGCACCAATAGGATACGCAGCAGATAAAAGCTCTCATTTTTAAGCAGCCACCTTACCCTCTGTTCTGTTTCCACAAAAGTTTCCACAAAAATACCCTGAAAACAGATCGACACTATCCCAATCATGACCCCAAAAGCCACTATTTTATTGGGAATACGGTACCTTCTCCAGTCAGACCAGGCTGCCAATACCAATATTCCCAAAAATGCCAGCCGGAACAGACCACCTGAAGCAAAATAAACCGAAGCTTCCACCTCCTTCATCCATTTACAGCACACAAATAGGCCCACTTACACCGTTTTACATAGCTTACAAAACAAGTTCTTGAAATTTGTGCGGAATATCGCACTGCTGAACCAATAACAGTTACAGAATTAAAAATAAAAAATCAGATTTTTTAAGAAAGTAACCCTATTATGCAGGATTTTTTACTATCTGTCAAGTATAAAAAAATAATTTAAAAACCATTGACAACCCACTTAAAATCCAATATAATACCAATCGTGTCATTCAAAAGCACATAAACATGCGCCTTTAGCTCAGTTGGTAGAGCAGTAGACTCTTAATCTATTTGTCCAGGGTTCGAGTCCCTGAAGGCGCACTCAAAGGTCTGACTTTGCAGATACCAGAAGCTGCGGGGTTGGGCTTTTCTTCGTATATAGAGAAATTTACGCCAGTTTTCATATTCAAAAAACTTTTTTCCCAAAGGAGGCAGACGCCATGAAAGCACTTCAACGATCCGCCGGTATCCTTACTGCATTCTGTCTTATGATCATCCTTTTCTTCACCTCAGTAGAAGCAGTGGTTTACTGGACTCCCGGATATTTTGAAAAAGAATACACCAAATACCAGGTTTTAGATGATCTTCCTTCTATGACCATGGATGACCTGTTAGACGTTACCGACCAGATGATGGCCTATTTAAAGGGAAAACGGGCAGATCTTCACGTCACCACCCATATGGGCGGTGAGACCCGCGAATTTTTCAATGAACGTGAGATCGCTCACATGGAAGATGTTCAGGGACTGTTTTTAAAAGCCATTGTGCTGCGCCGCATCTGCCTGGCTGTATGCGTGATCGCACTGCTGTTTATGGTCTTTTCAAAAGCTGACCTGCGTACTCTCCTTCCTTCTTCCCTTTGTATAGGAACGGGACTGTTTTTTGCAGTGATTGCAGCGCTGGCTGCCATAATATCCACAAACTTTACAAAATATTTTATCATGTTCCACCATATGTTTTTTAACAATGACTTGTGGATCCTTGATCCGTCCACGGATATGCTGATCAATATTGTACCGGAAGGATTTTTCATGGATACTGCCGGACGTATTGCATTCCTCTTCGGCGCCCTGTCACTGATCCTTTTTGGTATCTGCCTGATCATGACCCTGAAAAACAAACGCCATAAATAGGAGAAAGTTATTTTATATGAAATATGGGAAATCTATGAATTTTGGAAAGCGGATCACATTTTTGATCCTCAGTATTTATTTCATACTCTTTACATGTTTAAGAACCGCTCTGGCCGCGACTTCCTGGCCGTCTGCTGTCTCTATTGAAGCAGACGGCGGCATCCTTATGGAAGCGCAGACTGGAACGGTTCTTTTTGCTAAAAATGCAGACCAGCCTTACTATCCTGCCAGTATCACAAAGATACTTACTGCCCTGATCGTACTGGAGCACTGCAGTCTGGACGAGGAAGTGACTTTCTCCCATGATGATGTCTACAATGTGGAAGCAGGAAGCAGTACCGCAGGAATTGATGAAGGCGATGTTCTTACCGTCCGTGACTGCCTGTACGCCCTGATGCTGGCTTCTGCCAATGAAAGTGCAAATGCCCTTGCCTGCCACGTAAGCGGCTCCAGAGAAGCCTTTGCAGAGCTTATGAACCAGACAGCAGAAAGCCTTGGCTGCACAGGAAGCCATTTTGCAAATCCCAGCGGTTTAAATGATGAAAATCACTATACTACTGCCCACGACATGGCTCTGATCGCCAGGGCAGCGATCCAGAACCCGGACTTTTTAGAGATCGACGGTGCCCGCAATTACAAACTGCCTCCTACCAAGCGTAACCCGGAAGGGGGATATGTGGCAAACCATCACCGCATGCTGGTGAAAAATACCTCCGTCTACTATCCTGGTGCCTTTGCCGGAAAGACCGGTTATACCTCCATTGCAGGCAATACCCTTGTTACCTGTGCCCAGAGAAATGATATGACCCTGATCGCTGTTGTTTTAAATGGCCATCAGACTCATTATCCAGATACAAAAGCGCTTCTGGACTTTGGTTTTGACCGTTTCCAGGTATTAAAGGCAGCTGACCATGAGACTTCTTATAAAGCCCTGGATAATGATATGACCATTGGAGGCATGACCGCCCAGGACAACATTTCCCTTGAATTAGACAAAAACAGTATTGTTGTCATCCCAAAAGATGCCGACTTTTCTGATACAGAGGCTTCTCTTTCCTATGAGTTGGATGAAAATGCCCCGGACAGTGCCATTGCCCGCATTCTTTACCAATATGACGGTCATTCCATTGGACAGGTTTATTTATGCTCTGCAGGCCAGCCAGGCCCAAAAACAGCTGCTTTAAATGGACAGACGTCACTTGCAGGAAATCAGCCCCAGAACGCCCAGAATTCTGATTCTGGTGTTTCCCCTCAGTCTGATACACCAGACGCGCAAAACCCTGCTAATGCCCGTTCCAGGGCCTCTGTTAACTCCTCTGCAGCATCTGCCCGGACAGGAAAGAAATTCCCCTTTATCTTAGTGGGAATCTGCACCCTTTGCCTTACAGCTGTAGGAGTCA
The DNA here is from genome assembly GCA_050872205.1 of Enterocloster sp. GTDB lineage: Bacteria > Bacillota > Clostridia > Lachnospirales > Lachnospiraceae > Enterocloster. Next base: position 3,690 of record JBNMGK010000083.1, on the reverse strand, counting down.
TCCTCTTTTTCCTGCTCCACTCACACAGAAAAGAACAGGAAGACCTGCTCCTGCGCCGCAAACGCCGCTTAGAGCGTCTGGAGGATATCGGTTACTCCTCTTCTGATTTTGACCAGCTTCTTTCCCAGAAACGAAGCTCTGCGCCCTCTTACAAAAAACAGAAGCACAAAATCAGACGTCCCCGCAAGAAATAATGACAATTGATGACCCGGTGTTAAGAAAACGTTACGTTTGCCCCTTACATTGCACTTGCGGCAGGAATCCATTATAATACAATTGAATACAGATCGAGGTGGACCCTATGGCTTTAAAAAAAGATTGTCTGAAAAAATTACCAGGTCTGCTAAAGGCCACATTTTTTAATATGCTGCACACACTTCCTATAACAATTGCCTGTATGACAGCCGCTACGCTTACAGCCAATGCCATCTTTCATCTCAGCGGCAATGCCATTAATGTATCCATTATCTACATTCTGGCAATCCTGATCCACGCCCGTTATACCAAGTGCTACAGCGCCGGTATCATTGCTTCTGTTTACAGTGTATTCTGGGTCAATTATGCTTATACTTACCCATATATGACCCTGAATTTCACTTTAAGCGGATATCCCCTTACTTTCGTGGGAATGACCTTTATCTCCTGTTTCACCAGCAGTATCTGCATCATGCTTTCCAAACAGAGCGCCCAGATCCAGGAAAAGGACCGTATGCTGATGCAGGCAGAAAAAGAGACCATGCGGGCCAATCTGTTGCGTGCCATGTCCCATGATCTGCGTACACCTCTTACTACCATTATTGGTTCCAGTGCCACTTATTTAGAGCAGGAAGATGAAATGTCACCGGAAGAAAAGCGCAAACTGATCCACAATATTGAAGAAGATGCCCAGTGGCTGTTAAACATGGTAGAAAACCTGCTTTCCGTTACACGTATCCAGGATGACCGGGGTATGACTTCTGTTAATAAAACAGACGAATCCTTAGAGGAAGTCATTTCTGAGGCAGTCCAGCGCTTTCACAAACGTTTTCCTAATGTCTCTGTTAAAGTCAATGTTCCCGATGCTTTTATCATGGTTCCCATGGACGCCATGCTGATCGAACAGGTCATCAATAACCTTTTAGAAAATGCCCATTTTCATTCCGGCAGTAAAAAGCCTATTGAATTGAAAGTGCGCACAGAAAAAGAAATCCTTTATATTACCATCAAGGACTATGGAAAAGGCATTGACCCCAAACGGCTTCCTACCCTTTTTGACGGCGGCGGCGTAAATACAAACGAATCCGGTGACAGCCACAAGGGAATGGGGATCGGACTTTCTATCTGCAAGACTATTATTAATGCCCATGGCGGCACCATCCAGGCTGCAAACCACGCAGACGGCGCCATGTTTACTTTTACCTTACCCGACTGGAAGGAGTATTAATTATGACTACAAAAGCAAACATTATCATTATTGAAGACGAGAAAAATATCTGCAGTTTTATTGAACATATTTTAGAACCTCAGGGCTACCGGGTGATCAGCGCAAATACAGGCAAAGAGGGCCTGCAGTACATCACTTCCGAACATCCGGATGTGATCCTGTTAGACTTAGGTCTTCCGGATATGGACGGCTTAAAGCTGATCGAACAGGTACGCTCCTGGAGTATTACACCAATTATCGTTATCTCAGCAAGAACTCTTGAAAAGAGCAAGATCGCTGCCCTTGATCTGGGCGCTGACGACTATCTGACCAAGCCATTTGGCATTGGAGAGCTTTTAGCACGTATCCGCACCGCTCTGCGCCATTCCCAGCGCAACCAGCATATTGGAAGCTCCAAATACCAGGTAGGAGACCTGTTAGTAGACTTTGAGCGCCGCCTGGTAAAGGTAAAAGACCAGGAGATCCATCTGACTCAGATCGAATATAAGCTGGTATGCCTTCTGGCCCAGAATGCAGGCCGTGTTATGACCTACGAATCCATTATCACAAAGATCTGGGGCCCCTATGCAGACAATGATAACCAGATCCTCCGGGTAAATATGGCCCATATCCGCCGCAAGCTGGAAGAAAATCCGGCAGAGCCACAGTACATATTTACAGAGATCGGTGTTGGCTACCGTATGCGTGAAGAACAAAATTAAACAAAGAAGGCTCCGTCGTTCTACTGTTTCGACGGAGTCTTCTTTTTCTTTTTATTATCTTCTCTTTTCTGGACCAGCATAGGAAGTGCATCTTCTCCCACCGCTTTAATTGTCTTTACTGCATAATACAGATCCTGCTCGGACTTTTTGACCCGGATCTTACCTTTCATATAACCATGCTCCGGACAAATGCCTAAAGCAAAATAAAACCGCTGCCCATAAGAAAACCAGCGTATCTTTTTACGCAGCATCCTGGCACATTTCACGCATATAATATCCGCAATCTCTTTATCCTTAAGGATCTCCTCTTTATAATCAAATTCTCCAGATACATACTTAGAATATTCCGGGAACTTCAGCTGATAACTGCTTCCCCGCTCCGGAAGCCGGTAATAATCCACAGAAATATATTTTCCAAATTCTTCCATATGGATGTGCCGCAATGTACGGCCTGTATAGACTGCGTCATCCAAAGCCCGGTGAAAAGGACGCTCCTGGTCCAGTTCAAGCTGTTCTATGGCATGATCTAAGGAAATACGGCTCTTCCCATCAGAATACTCCAGGGAATACAGCTTCTGCACGTCATAATACAATAATGGCCTTGGAAATGGTATCTCCATCCTGTGATAGGTCATATTCCGCTGCAGCTCTGTCAGATCCATGGATCCCCAGGTACAGAAAACATATTCATCTTCCCCGCACCAATTCAGGAAATCCTGCATTACCACCGGAAATGGCTGTCCTTTTTTAGAAAGCTCCTCCATGTCCATATGGGTCACTTCTGATATTTTAAAATGCATTTCTTTATAAGCTTTTGGCCGTACCAGACGATGAAACTCACTTACCTGCTTCAACTGTCCGTTCAGCTTTACAGCTCCTATTTCAATAATCTCAAAGGGCATGTGCTCCACAGAGCATTCTTTTCCCTCTGCGCTCTGGTTCCACTCCAGATCAAATACAATATAATTCATGTCTTTATCCTGTCAAATTTTTTACCTATACATACTACCATATTGACTCAGATATGGAAAGAGTCTATTTTTAGCAGAAAAAAAGAACCACATTCCTGTGATTCTTAAGAGAGGCGACAACCGGAATCGAACCGGTGATAGAGGTGTTGCAGACCTTTGCCTTACCGCTTGGCTATGTCGCCATATTTAATTAAATGACCCCAAGGGGATTCGGACCCCTGTTACCGCCGTGAAAGGGCGATGTCTTAACCGCTTGACCATGGGGCCTTGCTAATTCTTAAAAACTCCCCGAGTAGGACTCGAACCTACGACCCAACGGTTAACAGCCGTTTGCTCTACCGACTGAGCTATCGAGGAATATTGAAGATATACCTACCTTCAAAACCACATATTGAATTATTGATTATCATTCCGAATACTTACAACTTTTGTTGTTTTCCCTAAACCTTATTGTTCAAGCCCTCGACCGATTAGTATCAGTCAGCTCCATGTGTTACCACACTTCCACCTCTGACCTATCTACCTCGTCGTCTTCAAGGGGTCTTACTACTTCCGTATGAGATATCTCATCTTGAGGGGGGCTTCACGCTTAGAT
>JBNMGK010000186.1:0-5463 GCA_050872205.1 Enterocloster sp. | reverse complement strand
TTTCTATACTGCGTAGACGGTCAGTTCCGTTCCTGCCGGTACTTCCGGTGTCCCCGCCGGTATCTCCACCAGATACTGGTATCCGTCCAGATTTTTTAACAGGCCATTTTCCTGATAGATCAGATGTACCCCGTTTTTATCGTTTCTTCCCTGTAAAAATCTGCGTGTACCAGACCTTTTCCCAAAATGGTTGGCAGCCGGGATCCGTTTTTTCTTTGGACAGATATATGGATTTCCTGTGCAGACGCTGATAATATGACGTCCTAACAGTTCAAATGCCGTGATCGCTGCAAATGGATTGCCGGAAAGACACAAAACCGGCTTTCCTTCCACAAGAGCCAGCGTGGTAGGCATTCCCGGTTTTATTCCTACGCCTTTATATAATACTTCCGCTCCCATTGCGTCAAGAGCAGCGGGGATGAGATCATATTTTCCTGCGGATATTCCACCGGTAGTAACCACAAAATCTGCCGTTTTTAAAAGCCGGCGCAGCTCTTTTTCTATTGCCCCGCAGTCATCATCTGCCAGACATGCGTCCTTCACTTCCACTCCCAGTTCTTCCAGCCGTTCCATAGCCCAGATACCGTTGGAATCGTATATCTGCCCTGCTTTCAGCTTTTTTCCGTGAAGCGCAAGTTCATTGCCTGTAGAAAGCACAGCTGCTGTAAGGACCGGATAAACAGGAATACGGTCATATCCCGCCTGGGACGCAACCGCCAGTGACAGCGCCGTCATGATCTTACCTTTTGAGAGAAGAAGATCGCCTTCTTTAAAATCGTCTCCTGCAAAGCAATAATTTTCAAAGGCTTTTACCTGGGCAAATACCTTTACCCATTCTTCCCCCTCGTCCGTTTTTTCCTGCATGATCACACAGTCTGCGCCTTCCGGGATCGCAGCACCGGTCATGATCCTTACTGCTGTCCCCGGTCTTACTACTACGTCTGCAGGAACACCTGCGCGGCTTAAACCGATGACTTTTAAGACCACGCCATGGTCTCTGTCCGCCTTTTTTATATCATCGGACCGGAGCGCATAACCGTCATAAGGAGACCTTGGAAAAGGAGGCTGGGAAATTGCTGCAAAAAGATCCTGGCTCAGCCTTCTTCCTCTTGCCTTTTCCAAAGGAACCCATTCTGTCTGCATGGTTTTTAAGCTGTTTTCCTGTATCCTGAATGCTTCCTCCAGTTCAATTTCCTGCCTCATATCCATTATCACCTTTCTTTTGTGTCTGCTGTTGTCCTCTTTAATGACTGTCCCATGTTTTCAGCCTTGTAATCCTCTTCATCCAGGCACTTTAAAGCACCTGTAGCGCAGTTTCGCACACAGGCCGGTTCCAGTCCCATTTTCACCCTGGTAACGCAGCCATTGCATTTGATCATTTTTCCGTCTTTTCCATAAGACGGTGCCCCGTATGGACAGGCCATAGCACAGCTATGGCAGCCAATACAGTTGGTATTATCATAAATAGTAAAACCAGTTTCCTCGTCCTTCATCAGACAGTTGCAGGGGCAGGCAGAAATGCAGGGCGCGTCCTCGCAGTGGAAACAGGCAATGGAAAAATACTGGTATCCACCGTCTTTTCCTTCCAGGTCGCTGACCACGCGGAAGGGTGACACACCGCCTGTTACATCAATATCATTCTGGTCCATACATGCAATGGCGCAGGCGCCGCATGCAGAACATCTGCTGATATCCAGATCAATTATTTTCTTTCCCATGATATCTATTTCTCCTAACCTTCCAGCAAAACATCAATAAATTCCTGAGGAACTCCCTCTTTTTTCAGCCGTACCAGTTCTGCAGGCCCGAAAACTGCCGGTCTGCCTTCCATACGACGAAGCACAAAGGATTTTAACACGCCGCTGGCTTCATAAGAATCCAAAAGGTTCATGCATACCGGAACATGATCTTTCATCCGTACCACAAACATCCTGTTATTCTTTTCATCCTTGAAAGTATGTTCTTCTCCTTCAGCCCTTACATCTCCAAAACCGATAAAATCCATACCCATAAAATGGGTGATATTGTGAAGGATATTTCCCTCGTACTCTATATTTCCGCCAGCCATATTGATACCGGCTGTCTCTCCCTGTCTGGCTGCATTATCCCAGATACCGATGATCTGGTTTATTCCGCTCTGGATATTTCTTCCTTCGCAGCAGTCACCGGCGCTGTAGATATCCGGCATATTGGTACGCATTCCCATATCCACCACGATGCCTCTGTTTACCTTCAGATCTTCGTCTGCAACCTGGGTGTTTGCCCTGGTTCCGATACACATCATAACAGCATCGCAGATAAGAGGTTCTCCCTCTTTAAATACCACCTGAAGCTTTCCCTCTTTTTCTTCGATCTGGGTAAGAGCCTTGGAAAATGCCATATCCACGCCCTTTTTGATCAGGCGGTTCTGGATCTCATCTGCCACAGAAGGAACTGCAGATACCGGGAAAATATAAGGCGCCATATCCACCAGTGTACAGTGGATGCCTCTTGCAGTCAGAAGCTCGATCAGCTTGATGCCTACCATGGAAGCGCCAATAACAGCTGCGCTTTTTATCTTTCCTGCCTCCAGCACCGGCTTTAACTGCTCTGCGTCCTGGATCGTACGCATGGCAAAGACATTTTCCTGATGAATACCAGGGATAGGCGGTACAAATGCACTGGCTCCCGTTGCGATCAGTATTTTATCGTAAGGTTCTTTCTTATCTCCTTCCAGTAAGACCTCTTTGGATGCAGAAAGCACTTTTTCTACTTTTTCCCTGCAAATGTTAAACTGATATTTCTCAGCCAGTCCCTCGATCCCGCCAAAAGGCATTGTGCCGGACTTAGGCAGTTTTCCATAAATATAATAGGTAGTAAGCATGGGATTTCCAGGTGCCCAGGAAGTATCGGTATAAACATCGATCTGTCCTTCATAGCCCTGTTCCCTCATGGCTTTCACCCCATGATAACCTGCACATCCAAAGCCAACGATTGCTGCTCTTTTTTTCCTACTCACGGGTTTTCCACCACCTTTCTTACTTTGCACCGGCTGGATTTAAAGCCTGGATAACCGCTGTACGGGTCTGTATGGGTACTTCCGATCAGATCATTGGCATTGGCTTCTGTATAGCCATGGTAGATCTGTACATCGCCCTTTCGGATCTTTACAGACGGATTAGCTTTCATCCGGATCTTAGAGGTCATTGTTTCGATCTCCACAGTATCTCCGGCCTTTATTCCCATTTCCCTTGCATCCTCTTCATTCAGATCAGCCATTGGCTCTTTTCTTAAGCTTCTGGTCCATGCAAGATTGTGAAGACGGGAATGGATCGCATTCGGAATACGGGAACCGGTAACTAAGATCAGCGGATATTCCTCTGGATCGGCTCCTTCATCATCTAAAGTACCTCTCCATGTTGGGATCGGGTCTAAGCCCATATCCTTAAATTCTGCAATATAATTAGAATAAAACTCAAACTTGCCGCTGGCTGTATTCATTCCATTTTTTGTAAATTCACCAGGAACCACATCCCGTGCTTCCGGCACATGGATCGGCAGGTCGCTGGCCTTCATATCATCAATGGTAACGCTCAGATCCCTGATCATGTAATTGATCTCAGCTTCATAGCCTTCTCTTAAAAGAGGATCATCCAGATCCATTACATCTGCCAGTTCCTTTAAGATCTGAACATCACTTTTAGACTCATATAATGGCTTGATCACTGGCTTTGTAAAGGTCGCGTAGCCGCCCATATAAGCCTTAAATTCCCCACGCTCATAAGAAGTACAGGCCGGAAGAACAATATCCGCATACTTGGCTGTATCTGTTAAGAACAGGTCTACATCTACGAAGAAATCCAGTGATTTTAACGCCCGGTACATCTTCTGTGTATCCGGGAACATTTTTGCGTTCATTCCTGCGCCGTACAGTGCCTTGATCGGATATGGTGTTCCTTCTAAGATCTGTCTGGACAGATCCATTGCCTGCATTTCTGCCATGAATTTGCTCCATAACGGATATTTCCGACATCCCACTGCATCCGATCTTCTTGGCGGCATTACATCCAGATAATATTCATGCTCATACATATGATAGCCTGCAGGCATATCATAGAAGGTAGATTTCTCCGGGATCTGACCGCCTGGACGGTCGAAGTTTCCAGTCAGTCCATTGAGGCAGATCATAGCCCGGTAGTTCTGGAAACCATTAATATGGTGGGTCAGGGAACATGATGTCTCGGTAATAGACGCCGGTCCGCTTGTTGCATACAGCTTGGTAGCTGCGTAGATGTCTTCCGGCTTCAGTCCCGTGATCCTTGCTGTGCGCTCCAGATCAAACTGCTTTACATACTCTGCGTACTGCTCAAAGCCATATGTATATTTTTCAATATATTCCTTGTCATGCCAGTTGTTCTGGATGATCAGATTTGCCATTCCAAGAGCTAAAGCTCCGTCTGTTCCCGGCTGGATCTGAAGGTGGATATCCGCCAGTTTCTGGGTAGCCGGTGTTTTTCTCGGATCAATGATAATGAATTTCTTTCCCTGAGCCTTTAACTTTAACAGTCTTGCAGACATCAGGTGATTAGAATGGAAGGCATTTAAGGCAAATCCCAGGATCACATTGGAATTTTCCATATCCGGGTCAGAGTTTAAGCCTACCGTAGCTTCCCATGCCATTTCACTGGCTTTAAAGCAGGTGCTGCACTCTGTTCCATAGTTGATGCTTCCAAAAGAATATGCAAATCTGTGAAGATACTGTCTGTACCATTTGGTGTAGCCGGAGAAGAAGGCAACACTGTCTGCGCCATACTCCTTCTTTGTTTTTAACAGATTATCGGCAATGATCTTATATGCCTCATCCCAGCTGATCGGCTCAAACTTTCCTTCTCCCCGTTCTCCCACTCTGCGAAGGGGTGTTTTAATGCGGTCTTCCCTGTAAAGGTACTGGCGGCCGGCAGAGCCCTTGGTACACAGTTTTCCGTGATTTCTCGGGTGCTCTTTCGTTCCCTCTAATTTAATGATCCGCCCGTCCTTTACATAGGCATCTACCCCGCAGTGCATACCCGGACAGCAGATATCACACAAAGTCCGTTTTACCTGGATGCCGGTCTCGTCACAGGCTATTTTCGCCTTTTCCAGTTCCTTTATATCCACAGTTTAAAACCTCCGTTAATTTCTTAACATTAAATAGTAAATAATTTCCCAAGATAAGGGATCTTATCCCCCACTCTCGCTTTTCTAAGCGCGCCCCACAGTGTTACCTGGTTGCTGGTAAGCACCGGAAGACCAAAATCTGTTTCAATGGTTGAAATAATATCAAATGTGTTCATACCGGTGCAGCTGATAAAGATACAGTCTGCGCCAGTAAGGTCTAATTTCTTTACATGCTGGTAAATATCATAAGGGCGGTCACCCAGCTCATCCAGGCTGACTCTCTCAGAAGTCATTCCCTTGATCGTTGTAACTTCAATTCCATTATCC
>JBNMGK010000506.1:0-1379 GCA_050872205.1 Enterocloster sp. | reverse complement strand
CTACTGCGATCCTGGTAACTATGTTTACAGGCTTTCTCATTGGTCTGGCAGGCGGTATCAATGTTCTTACTGCCCTCTATCTTGGCGCCGGGAAAAAACAGGCTCTTTCCCATACAGTCCACTCTGCTCTCATCGTCAGTATCTGCAGCGGTCTGGCCCTGTTATTATTTGGCACCTGTTTTGCAAGACCGGTTCTGGAACTTTTACATACAAAGGAAGAGCTGATCGACGGATCTGTACTGTATCTTCGCATCTACTTCCTTGGAATGCCTGCACTGGCCGTTTATAACTGCGGTAATGCCATTTTCAGCGCAGACGGTGATACAGCAAGGCCTGTACGCTATCTGCTCCTTGCAGGGGTTTTGAACGTGTTTATGAACCTGTTCTTTGTAATCTTCTGCAAAATGGATGTGGCCGGTGTTGCAACTGCCAGCGCCTTATCCCAGTATGTGTCTGCCGGACTGATCTTACGTGATCTGTTCTGCATCAACACGGACTACCGGCTTTATTTATCAAAGCTGCGTCCGGACCTTTCAAAGACCACCGATATTTTAAAGATCGGTACTCCTTCCGGTCTGCAGAATGCTATTTTCGCCCTTGCAAACCTGTTTGTACAGGTAGGCGTCAATTCCTTCAGCGCTACTATGGTTGCCGGAAACTCTGCAGCCGCCAACTCTGACGGTCTGATCTATGACGTAATGGCAGCTATCTATACTGCCTGTGCCAGCTTTATGAGCCAGAATCTGGGTGCCAATAAACGGGACCGGGTATTAAAGAGCTATCTGATCAGCCTTCTGTATTCCTTCAGTATCGGAGCTGCTATGGGACTGCTTCTTGTTATCTTCGGCAGGCAGTTCTTATCTCTGTTTACAGCGGATCCAGAAGTTATTGCCGCCGGCCTTAAGCGGCTTACCATTATGGGCTTTTCCTATGGTGTCTCCGCTTTTATGGACTGCACCATTGCCGCTTCCAGAGCCCTTGGAAAGAGCCTTGTTCCTATGTTCATTGTGATCATGGGATCCTGTGTATTCCGTGTTGTCTGGGTCTACACTGTATTTGCGTATTTTAAGACGATCCCGTCTTTGTATCTGCTTTATGTTTTCTCCTGGACCATTACAGCCATTGCAGAAACTATTTACTTCCTGCACGTATACAGAGGGATATTCCCGAAAACACAGGCTGCTGTTTGATCCGATCACCTGAGATCTACCGCCTGTTTCTAAAGCATGCGGTATTTTTTTACTGGAAACCTGCAGGACCCACCACTGACAGCTTCTTTCGGATGCATGACAGCAAAAAAGCACCGGAAACAGCTTTTCAGCCATTCCCAGTGCTTAATATTTATAATAATTCTGAACAGATTAAGCCAGTTTGCTCTT
>JBNMGK010000092.1:0-8655 GCA_050872205.1 Enterocloster sp. | reverse complement strand
GAAACCACATCAAAAGCATCATATTACTCATTAACTTTTTACAGCAAAACACTGCATGTTGATAATACCATTTTCCCGGCTATATTTCAACTCATCCCCCTTTTCATGCCATTCAAATTTCCAGCCCAGATTTCACCCGGGCTTCCTCCCATATCCACAATATCAGCATAAAAAATGACTGCTATCCACAAATACATCCGCAGAAAGCAGCCATAAAAACGCATTTTCAATATAAACCTGTTTTTAATTTTATCTTTTAATCTATCTCAATGCTGTCTTTCCTATGCTCCATAGTCCTGAACAAATGAGTACAGATCAGGATCGCCACCACGATCGACAGATAATCCGCAGTAGGCTGGGCATAGATAACGCCTTCCAGCCCAAACATATGATTTAAAATGAAGATCAGCGGAATAAAGATCAGTCCCTGTCGGCAGACAGTCAGGATCAGTGACGGGATCGCCTTTCCCATTCCCTGGATCGTATTGATGCACAGGAACAAAATTCCCAAAAACGGCGCTGACATCTGAAGGGCAATGACCATTTGGATACCATAAGCGATAACCTGGGCATCATTGATAAATACCTGTACCATGGATTTTCTGGCAACCAGCATAAACAGCGTCAGCAGTGTTCCCATAATAACAGAAACGATCCCCGTAAACTTAAACACCTGCATCAGCCGCTTCTTATTTCCTGCACCATAATTATATCCAATCAGCGGCTGTATTCCCATGCAAAGTCCGATCTGCAGCAGCGCTACCAGCATATTGGATTTCATGGCAACGCCCATTGCAGCCACCGGCGTATCTCCATATCCTACTAATGCTTGGTTCAGGATAATATTGGCAAAACTCATTAAAATATTGTTTAAAGACGCAGGAATTCCGATTGCAACTACGCTCTTTGCAATCCCCTCTCCCACTTTAAAATATTTCAGGCTAATGGTCAAAGTAGACTTTTTCCTGAGAAAATACTGCAGATAAAACAGACATGCCGCAATATTTCCAATGATCGTAGCCAATGCCGCGCCAGTCACACCCCAGCCTAACATCAGGATCATAACCGGGTCCAGCACAATATTTACAATAGTTCCAAGCAAATTTCCCACCATGGACTCCCGGGCCGCGCCTTCACCTCTTAAGATATTGGCAAATGCAGTGGAAAATAAAATGGTTGGTGCGCCAATGGAAATGATCGTTAGATACTGTCTTGCAAAGCCAATGGTATTTTCACTGGCTCCGATCAGCCCTAAGATCCCTTCCATAGCAACTACAGAAAGGATCGCCACGATCACGCCCAGTCCCAGCGCCCCATAGCAGCAGAAAGAACTGATATGCCACGCCCGTTCCTTATGTTTTTCCCCTAATGCTCTGGATATCGCCGAACTTCCGCCGATGCCAAACAGATTTCCCAGTGCCATAAAGATCATAAATACCGGTGTTGCCAAAGATACAGCGGCAACCTGCAGCGGGTCCTGGGTCTGACCAATAAAAAAGGTATCTGCCATATTGTAAATGACAACTACCAGCATAGAGATCATAGTCGGGACAGCCATAGTAGCCACTGCCTTTGGTACCGGAACTTTTTCAAACAGATCCGTATTGGTTTTCATACTTTTCTCCTCACTTTTTTCTCACATTTTCTCCATTATCTGTTTCCTGCGTTTTGTCTTATTTTTAACGTATTTAAGCCATTTTTTCGCAAGCATTCTGCCATTCTAAACACAATCTGCATATTTGTCAACTGTTATTTTTTTGCCACAGTTCACCTGTTTCTTTTTCCTGTTACTGAGAAATTCCCGTTCCAACTTTCTGCAATTTCCATTGCTCTGCCACTAACCTTGCTGTATAATAGGTTTATAACAAGAAATGGAGAATGACTATGTTAGTTTCAACAAAAGGGCGTTACGCACTGCGTATTATGATCGACCTGGCAGAACACCAGAAGGACGGCTATATTCCATTAAAAGAAACCGCCGGACGCCAGGGAATTTCGGAAAAATATTTAGAAGGCATCATCAAGATCCTGGTAAAAGATAAAATGCTTACAGGAGTCCGCGGAAAAGGCGGCGGCTATAAACTGACCAAATCACCGGACCAGTACACTGTAGGCAGTATCCTGCGCCTTACAGAAGGCTCATTGGCCCCTGTATCCTGTCTGGAAGCCCCGGAAGGCATTCCCTGCGACCGCATGGACGGCTGCCGCACACTGCCTATGTGGAGAGGTCTTGACAAACTGATCAATGATTATCTGGACAATATCACTCTCGCCGACCTGGTCCGCCCAGACGAACCGTGGAGCAACTATGTAATCTAGTCCAAAAGAAATCTTCAAACGCGTCGCTGGCGCGTTTTCGATATGCATGACAAAACAAGCGCCACCAACGGTGGCATTTGTTTTTCTTGGACGATTAACGAACGAACCGTCTGCGTCAGCAGACAGTAGAGCGCGAAGCGCGTGTTCGTGAGTCTGATTTACCTCTGCTGTATCTCTAACCCAGCACAAAAAAAGAGTATGCCGCCGGGAAACCTACTCCCAACGACATACTCTTTTTCATTCCCGCCCAAGCAGGCATTCATTTCATTTTTCCTACTTACTTATAAAGTGAAAGTCCGTCAAATAAAATAACCGGATCATCCCACTCATTATCCTTGATCAGGGATACTTCTACACGGATCTGCTTCTGTCCGGATACATCCACGCCAAAATATACATTCTTTTCATTATAATGAATATCCTGGGATGTATACAATACCTTATCATCATCACCATAAACAGTTACTCTTGCCATATTGGCACTGTCAAACTGGGAAGAAGGTCCGAATACACCAGATAACAATCTGTATTCACCATTTGTATTGCACTGAACATAGCTTCCTTTGCCTTTTAAGCGGATGGCATTGCCCCAGCGGGTACCAGCTGCTGTCTTACCAGAAGAGATAATGGTGTAATCCTTCTTTGTAATTCCTTCCATGTTCTGTACCAGATAACCATTTTCCAGATCCATGGTATTAGTCGGCTCTGTATCTCCCTCATTTGGAACCCATACACCGTCTGCACCAATGGTTCTGCCATCGATCACTGTACTTACAGCCATAGCACCATTTGGATACAGGAAATACCACTTTCCGTCATCATTCTTAAACCAGCCGGTCTGCATCACACCGCTCTGGTCCATATAATACCACTGACCATCGATCTGCTGCCAGCCGGTCTTCATGATACCGTCATTGCCAACATAATAATATTTTCCGTTATCTTTGATCCATTCATTATATGCAAACTTGTTTGTACCTCTCTGATACTTCCACTGATCATTTACATATTTCCATGTTCCTGCATAAGCTGGAACTGTTAAAGCCGCACTTAATGCCAGCGCTGCCGCTGCAACCGCAAAACGTCTTCTCATTTCCCATTCTCCTTTCATCTGCAGGCCCGGTTCTACTTCCGTCCTGCACTGTCTTAACCGCTCATACTGCCTGTTTTCGTACGCTTTATTATAATTCATCTTTCATTTTTATGCAACATCAGGGGCTGCGTGTTCACAAAATATCCACGATTTAACACCATTTTCTGGACAATAATCGCCAAACCTGTCACTTATTTCATTGCCGTTCACACATTACATTGTATGACCTGTTAAACCTACCTCTGCCACATCCCGGCAAATTCCCCGTCCTTTAAACACATGATCCGCTGATTGGAACTTCCCCGAAAGATCAGTGTCAGGTCTTTCTTCGCTTCCACAAACTCTCCGTCTACCAGCACATCAATCTGACGCAGCATTTCTTTCGTATATTCTGTATACACAGCACCTCCCGGCTGCATATCCTTATCCAGCAGATATCCGCTGTAGCACCAGATGTCTTTTTGTGGATAAGTCTCCCGGATTTTTTTTAAAAGGTGGACAAGTACCTCCTGGTTTTCCGGCTCAAAGGGTTCTCCACCAAGAAGGGTAAATCCCTGGATATATCCCGGTTTTAAAAGCTCCAGTATCTTTTCTTTCGTCTCTTTTGTAAAAGGAACTCCATACTGAAAATCCCATGTTTCTGAATTAAAGCACCCCTTGCAATGATGCCGGCAGCCGGAAACAAACAAAGATACTCTCACGCCAGGTCCGTCTGCAATATCACATTCCTTTATATTTCCATAATTCATCTGTCATTTCCCCATTTCTGTTAAACAACAAACTAAACATCCAATATTAACAACATAACTGAACAATAAGTTTATCTTTATAGTATACACCAGATCATTCCCTCACACAAGCAAAAAGCAAAGCCCGGAAATTGCTTCCAGGCTCTGCTCTCTTATCTTATAAGTATATACCGTGCACTCACACTCACGAACCCGCACTTACATGCTCTACTTCCCGTTAAAGTTCCTATGCAGCAATTCATGCTCCTTCCCCTTTAACAGAGAATCATACAGGGAAAGGATCATCGGGTTCTCATTTGACTTCTTGATCTGGGTATTTACATCTGTATCATACAGTCCCTTCATTCTGGCTTTTCTGGTTCGTGGTCCTGCATTTACCGGCTGGCCGCCGCCCATGATACAGCCTCTGCGGCAGGCCATTACCTCCACAAAATCATATTCCGCTTCATGGTTCTTGATCTGCTGCAGCAGCTTATCCGCATTTGCCAGACCATTTACCACTGCCGCCCGGATCTCTCTTCCATTATAATCATAAGTCAGCGTTTTAATGCCTTCATCGCCCCGGACACCGCTCTTTTTAATGGCTTCCATGTCCACTCTGCTGTGTCCCTGCTGCAGCCTGCGAAGCACTGCCTCTGTGACACCGCCGGTAACACCAAAGATCACGCCGCTTCCAGAACCAATGCCAAAGGGCACATCTGCAGCCTCGATCTCAACCTTGTCAAATACAATACCTGACTTGCGGATCATTCTCACCACCTCCGTTGTAGTCAGCACATAATCCACATCCTGTTTGCCATTTGTAAAGGACTCAGGCCGCAGGATTTCCTCCTTCTTTGCCGTACACGGCATAATGGAAACAGATACGATCTTCTTTCCCTCATTCTTCTCCGGGTCCTTATAATATTCACGAACTACAGCGCCAAACATCTGCTGTGGAGAACGACAGGTAGAAAGATTTGGCACAAATTCCGGATACTTTGTCTCACAATATTTCACCCATGCAGGACAGCAGGAGGTAAATAGCGGCATTTTCTGGCCGGAAGTAAACCGCTCAATAAACTCCTTTGACTCTTCCACAACAGTCAGATCCGCACCATAAGAAGTATCATAGACCTCATCAAATCCCAGCCTGTGAAGCACACCTACCAGCTTACCCATTACATTTTCGCCCTTTGCATAGCCAAAATGATCTCCAATAGCCACACGCACAGCTGGGGCGATCTGGGCGATCACCTTGGTATTCTTGTCAGCCAGTGCTTCCCATACTTCGTCAATATTGGTACGGATACTGATAGCACCTGTAGGACAGACAACACGGCACTGACCGCAGCCAACGCAGTCTGTTTCCGCGATCTTTTTATTAAAAGCAGGCATTACCTGGGCTTCTGTTCCACGGTACGCAAAGTCAATGGCATTGATATTCTGCACATTATCGCACATTCTCACACAGTCGCCGCAAAGGATACATTTATTCGGATCCCTGATAATGGCGTGGGAACTGGTATCAATGGGCTGCTGCTCCCTTACATTTTCAAAGCGGATCTCATGGACGCCCATACGGTGGGCCAGCTCCTGTAAATGACATTCGCCGCTTTTGATACAGGTGGTACAGTCTCTGCAGTGGGCCGCCAAAAGCAGCTCCAGGATCAGTTTGCGGTAGCGCATCAGCCTTGGTGTATTAGTATAGACCACCATTCCGTCCTTAGGCTTTTCAGAACAGGAGGCAAAAGTCTTTCCCCGGTCATTTTCCACAGTACAGAGGCGGCAGGCGCCATAGATAGATAATTCTGAATGATAGCACAATGTAGGGATGTCGATCCCGGCTTTTCTTATTACTGACAATACATTGGGTTCATCTGTAAATTCAATGGATTGTCCGTCAATCGTCATAATTCCCATAAATTTCCGTCCTCCCTACTCCGTATAAATAGCGCCAAAGGCACAGTTGTCCATACAGCTTCCGCACTTAACGCATTTTTCATTGTCGATCACAAATGGTGACTTCACTTTTCCGGAAATGGCACTTACCGGACAGTTCCTTGCACACTTGGAGCAGCCCTTACACTTGTCAGGATCGATCTTAAATACCCGAAGCCCGGAACAGACATGGGCCCGGCATTTCTTATCCACAATGTGCTCCTCATATTCCTTACGGAATGCATGTATCGTACTGATGACCGGTTTCGGCGCACTCTTTCCCAGACCACATAACGCCGTATTTTCAATCATGTCTGCCAGTTCTTCCAGTTCATCTATATCACTCATTTTTCCATTTCCGGCAACAATGCGTTCCAGGATCTCCAGCATTCGCTTGGTGCCCTCACGGCATGGAACACATTTTCCGCAGCTTTCTCTCTGGGTGAAATTCATAAAGAACCGGGCCACTTCCACCATACAGGTATCTTCATCCATAACAACCAGACCGCCGGATCCGATCATGGCACCGATCTTTGAAAGGGAGTCAAAATCCATTTTGCTGTCAAGCTGTGACTCCACCAGACAGCCGCCGGAAGGACCGCCGATCTGGACTGCCTTAAACTTCTTATTATCCTTGATACCGCCGCCAATATCAAAAATGATCTCTCTCAGGCTGATACCCATAGGAACTTCAATAAGACCCGTATTTTTAACATTGCCCGTAAGAGCAAATGCCTTGGTTCCCGGACTTTCCGGTGTACCGATACGGCTGTACCAGTTTGCTCCGTTTTTAATGATCATCGGCACATTAGCATAAGTCTCTACGTTATTTAATACTGTTGGTTTGCCCCATAAGCCCTGCTCTACGGTTCTTGGCGGTTTTACCCTTGGCATGCCACGCTTGCCTTCAATGGAAGCCGTCAGAGCAGATCCTTCGCCGCATACAAAGGCGCCTGCGCCTCTGTTGATATGCAGTTTGAAACTAAAACCTGTTCCAAGAATATTATCACCTAATAATCCTTTTTCTTCTGCCTGTGCAATAGCGATCTGCAGTCTTCGCACTGCCAGCGGATATTCCGCACGGACATAAATATAGCCTTCCTGTGCCCGCACTGCATAAGCTGCTAACATCATTCCTTCGATCATGCGGTGTGGATCGCCTTCCATGACGCTTCGGTCCATAAATGCACCTGGATCACCCTCATCACCGTTACAGACCACATAACGGATAGGTTCCTTCTGACCTGCCACCTGGGACCATTTCTTTCCTGCGGGGAAACCGGCTCCTCCTCGTCCCCTCAGTCCTGCATCTGTTACCGTCTTTATCACTGCTTCCGGTGTCATTTCAAAAACAGCTTTTTCAAAGGCTTCATAAGCCCCCACAGCTATGGCATCCTCAATATGCTCCGCATCAATATGTCCGCAGTTTTTCAGCACCAGACGGGTCTGTTTTGCATAAAATGGAATCTCTTCCTGGGTTTCATATACACGGCCATTATCCTCATACATCAGCCTTGTAACCGGCTCCCCGTGAAGAATGGTCTTCTCAAATATCTCCTCACAGTCTTCTAACTTTACCTTTAAATACAGATAATTATAAGGCTCAATACGTACCAGCGGTCCCATTTCACAGAACCCGTGGCATCCGCTCATCTTAAGTCCCACATGGGCGATCTCTTCCCCGATCTTAACAGATACATTGTCCATGTGAGCCGTCATTTCCTTCAGGCGGGCATAGATCTTATCAGAACCCCCTGCCAGACATCCTGTTCCTCCGCAGATGAGGATCCTGCAGTTTTCCTTCTGGCGTTTTTCCTTACATTCTTCTCTCCACAACTGGAGCTGCATTCTGTTTTCTATCCTCATACCTTCTCATCCTCCCGCAGTTTTGCGATCAGTTCACTCATTTTCTCCGGTGTCATTTTCGGATGTACCTCATCATTGACCATTACGGCAGGCGCCAGTCCGCAGGCTCCCAGACAGGAAACTGTTTCCACAGTAAACAGCTGGTCATCTGTGGTATGTTTCTTCTTTCCAAGCCCCAGTTCCTTGTAAAGTCCTTCTAAGATCGGGATCGATTTACGCACATGACAGGCTGTTCCGTCACAGACCTTGATCACATATTTCCCCTTTGCCTCAAAAGAGAAATTCTCGTAAAAGCTTGCCACACTGTAAGCCTTCGCCTCTGAGATCCCCAGTTTCCCCGCAACATAGGTCAGAAGCTCCGGCGGCAGATAACGATATTCCTCCTGGATCCCCTGGATAATAGGGATCAGGGATTTCTCTTCACAGCTATACTGTGCAATGATCTGGTCTGTCTTCTCATAATAAGATGTATCTAGCATTGTAACCCTCCTTTTGTGCATTTCACATACATTCAATTATACATGAGAAAATGTTTTGTGCATAGTGCTTATTGATATTTTTTTGACGAAATTCTCAATAAGTATAGTAATAATAGTATAATTTTCGGATTATGTGAATTTAAAAGCATGGTATTGATTTTATTTTGAAAGTATGCTATCATTCTGAAAGGAGGGAATGATATGACAAAAGAAGGTACATGTGCAGTAT
>JBNMGK010000168.1:0-5839 GCA_050872205.1 Enterocloster sp. | reverse complement strand
TCCGATTCCTGACTTCTTTGCCGGAGCTTCCTCTTTTACCTTTACTCTGGACTTTGCTTCTGGCTGCGGCTGGGTTTTCAGAAACTCATTATGTGTTTCCAGCTTTTTGTGGTGGACCGGTTCTGACTGAATTGGTTTCGGTTGTACTGGCTTAGGCTGTGCTGGTTTTGGCTGTGCTGTCTGTGCCTGTACCGGCTTCGTTTCTGGCTTTTCAGTCATTTCCGGCATTGGCGGCACCTGCATGATCGGGATATCTACCTTTGTGGTTTCCTCTTTTACAGTTTCCACACTTGCAGTTTCTACAGCTGCAACGTCTTCTTTCACAGCCTCTGCCTTTTCAGGCACTGGCTGCTGTACTGGTTCTACCTTCGGCGCTGCCGCCTGGATCTTTGCTCCACAGCCGGAGCAGAACTTAGCTCCGTCTTTTAATTGTTTTCCGCATTTTGGACAAAACATGTTCTCACTCCCCCTACTTATTCTCAAACTGGCTGATGAAACGTGTGTTATAGCGCTCCACATCATTTAACATTTCATCTTTAAAATCTTTTGCTTCAATAGACGGCGTATACCAGCTCTTACTATTAAAGTACTGCTGCAGTTCTTCAGAATTAAACTTTCTGCCATGGCGGGCATAGATCTCATTGCGGGCGATTTTCTTATCCCAGTCACTTAAATTCACAACATCTGCTTCTGTCAGATAACGGGTGCTGCTATCCGGGAAAATGTAGTCTCCATTTGATTCTGCCGGTGCTGCTGTTTCTTCCTGCGCTTCTGTTTCCATTGCCCCTCCTGCCATCTCACTTCCGGTTTCAGAAGATCCTTCGCTTACAAAAGCAGTTTTTTCCGTTTGTACTTTATCTGGCCAGTAGCCGGTTTGTGTGCAGCCTACATTATCTTCCATTGTGGCTACATAAATGTTTCTGCCTTCCGCTTCCTTCATTTGTGATTCATACTGAACCTCGTAATATGTTCCATTTATCTGGGATAAATAATATAATATTGGCTGAACATAGCTGCCACTTGCCCAAGCTTCATATGAATACTCATTCATAAAGCAGCCACCCGTTGTTTCAGTCATTTGCTGAAAATCAGACATATCCCAGGAATTAACATGTGCCTCTCCATCAATACTAGGATTATTCATCCAAATAGGCACATTATTTGCCTGCGCTAATTTAACAATATCCTGTACAGAATGGCTGGAGTTTCCTATATAACCATAGGGTGTTATAGCTACTACCACATTCGATCCCTCTGTTCGCGCTGCTTTCAGCACCGTATCATAAACACTGTCATAAAATCCTCTTCCTGTCACTGGTGAATCATTTGAAAACTTAAACCAGGATGTATTAGAAAGATCTCCATTAAATTGTGATCTGTTAAATGACTCTGATACTACATCACTATATGATCCATAGTAATTTTCAAAAAACACCAGATATACATTGACCTTTGTGTCATCCTCTTCGACTTTCTTTACAGAAGTCACCTTACATGGCACAGAAGTCCCCTTATCCCTCTCTTCTGCCACATATAAATTTCCCAGTTTTCCTTCCAGATCAGCTGCAGCCGCAGGAACTATAACCTTAAGTGTTCCTTTGTCTCCTTCTACTTTTGACTGTGAAACAATGATATTGGATCTTTGACCATAATTCCATTGATCTGCAAAATGGCTTACTCTTTCTGCCCCGGTATAAGCACTGATGTAGTCGCCACTCTGATAATCAAGGCTAACTTTATCTAACCAGTTTGCAAAAATATGTTCCGCTGGCAAATTTGCATCTCTCAGTTCAGCAGAAGAACTCTGCTGCATTTTCTGATTCGCTTTGGCCTGCAGTTTTTCATTTAACTGCAGAGCCGCCTTTTTTATATTTTTTGACAAACTATCTATTTTTTCGCCATCTTTTTCCTGTAAAGCCTGAGCCAGTTCTGACAGTTCCTGTTCCAACTCTTTTCCTTCTTCTATTTCAGGGATTTCCTCTAACTTTCCTGAAAATCCTCCGTATTTTTCTACCAGTTCCTGTCCAGTTTTCAGGCTTTCTCCCAGTTTTTCTGCGCTCTTTCTGATCTCAGATACCTGTTCAGAAAGTTCTTCGCACTTTTTAGCCTTCCTTCCGGCAATGGCCTTATTGCATTCTTCTATAAATTGCTGATATTCTTCCACATCCGCTACATTATTTTTTTCAATAGCATCTGCTGCTTTTCTGGCAAATGGATATAATTCTCTTGCCGCCTCATCTCCCTGCACTCTCTGTACTGCAAAGAAAGCAGATGCCGCCAGTATAGCCGCAGAGACACCCAGTCCGATCTTCTTTATCATCTTACTCTTTCCCCCTATAAACCAATGGCTGATGCACTGGAAGAGATCTCATTTCCAATGTCATTCCAGTCATCTTCTGTCATATCCAGAACATCGTAAACCGTTCCCTTGGTCATATTATTGGAAATACCGCCCTTTAATGGTTCAACTGCATAGCTTACTTCAAAGTCAAAGGCGCCTATACTGCTTCCTAAACTTCCAAGATCTATATCGTCTAAGGTTACAGTAAACTGTTTGCCCTTTTTCACATTTTCAAAGGTTCCGCCTGCAGAAATATTCAGTGCCTGATATGCCAGAGAACCATCTATTCCTACTTCCCATTTTCCTGTTTCTTTGTCTACTTTTCCATACAGTTCCGTTTTTCCAGAGGTAGAATAAGATCCGTTTGTTGCATAAGAAAATTCAAGGCTGTCATCAATGTCTGTTTTTGTATCCTCTAAGTTTTTGGCCAGCTCTACAGACAATGTCTCGCCGCCTGCATTCAGTTCTCCCTTTATGCTCATATCATCTAAAGGATTTTTAGTGCCAAGCAGGTCAACACTTACACTTGCCTTTCCATTGCCGCTGGCACTGGAGATAGACTGCATGATTGCTGCCGGAAGCCTGCCTTCTGATCCTACAGATACCATGCGGCCACCTGGACCTACATATACCTGCAGATTTACGTCTTTACGAATTGCGCTGGTATACTGTTTCATTTCACTGCGCATCCAGTCCTTGTGGTTTTCCATGGACTCTGTTGCGTCTTCATAATCTTCAGCCCAGAAATTATCTATGCCACTGCCATACTTATCAATATAAAGCTCAGATACATCTTCTACAAGCTTCTGGATATCATCGCTTTTAATGGTCACATCATAGCCCTGGCATTTTTTATCTTTACCATCCATGGAAAATGATTTCTTTTCTGATTTTTTCACTTCCATGTTCTTGTAAAGAGGTTTCATATCTGCTTTGATGGTAGACTGAACGTCTTCTATAAATTTCTCATAATCAGTATCCAGATCTTTCTGCACATAAATATGGTAATCTGCCAGAAGCTCTGCCAGGAACTCATCATCATTTAATTTATTTTCAAGTTCTTTCAAATTTACATGGAAACTTCCATCTACAAAATCCGGTGCCGCTGCATAGATATCTTTTTTATCTTTATAAAGACTGATGGTTCCAATATCCATTCCTGCAAAATCACCGGTTGCGCTAACCAGCATTTTGTCATCTTTTTCCCGGTCTAACTGCAGCTTAAAACCTGCATTACCAAACTGAGCACCAAAAAGCTTTGCAGAAACATCACCGGAAATGGTCTGGCTGCTCTTACCGTCTACGATCATCTTATTGATATCGTTCATTCCCAGATAGCTGTTAATGCCTGTTTCTTCTGTGCATACTGCTTTCCAGGTCTTCTGAAGTCCTTTTGCTACAGCTGCCTTTGGGCTTGAGACCAGACTCATGGCAGCTCCACCTATGATCACAACGGCTGCAACACCACCTACAACAGCTACTGCCTTTTTATTTATGTTCTTCGGCGCACTGACCTTTGGTGCAGTAATCTTTGGCATACTGGAACCCTTATTGGTATTAACAGGTCCTCCTTCTACCTTCTCTCCACAGAAGGTACAGAAGACAGAATCATCCGGAATTTCTTTTCCACAGTTAGTACAATACATACTCTTTCCCTCACTTTATCCTCTTTTATCTTTCTTATTTATGCTTAATGCTTAAATCCCCTATTCTTCTACCGGACTGCCGCATTCTGCACAGAATTTAGCATCTTCCTCGATCTCAGCCTGACAGTGAGGACAGATCTTCTTTACCTTTGGCTGTGGAAGCTCGATCTTTGCTCCACAGATCTTACAGAACTTGGCACCTTCATCATTTACATGACCGCAGGCACACATGATCCCGCCAGCCTTTACCTGCTGTTCTGCCTGGGCATTATTCGCTCCCGTATTTAAGATCTTTTCCTTTTCTGCAGCCAGTTCTGCGATCTTATCTTCATAAACAGCAATCTCTGCTTCATTTTCCTGAACATTTTTGCAAACCTCTGTAATATACGCTGTATCGATCTGACCATTTTCTTTCCAGACAGCATACAGCTGATTGCCCATCTCTGTAAGCTTTGCAGTATTTTCTTCCTGGATGTTAGAGATCTTTGCCTTTAATTTTTCGCTCTCCAGATAGGTAGCAGACTTAACGCTGACAGATACAAGGCTTTTGTCAATATTCTTTTTTAACTTTTCAAACATGCTTTTATCCCCCTCTTGTGGTTTTTGTATTCATTTTTTCTTTTTCGCGTCTGATTTTTCGACACTTTTTTCATGTATCATTCTATCATATGTATATGAAAATTACAAATCCTATAAATACAAAAATTGTTTTTAAATTTTTTTAATTGACGCAGAAAAAAGGAGCCACCAGGGGGCGACTCCTTAAAAGATCTAATACAGTTTTTAAGTCTTTAAAATTCCTACAGCATAATATACTTCAGTACAAATAATACTGCCAGAATATAAAGCAGTGGGCTGATCTTCTTCTCTTTTGCCCTACCACATGCCAGGTTGATCACTACATAGGAAATGATTCCTAAAGAGATACCTTCGGAAATGCTGTACATGAAAGGTATTGCGATAATACCGATATATGCAGGAATGGACTCGGTATAATCATTAAAGTCAATCTTCAGGATAGAGGAGATCATTAAAAATCCTACTACGATCAGCGCCGGTGCAGTTGCAAAGGACGGGATCGCAAGGAAGATCGGTGATAAGAACAGAGACAGTCCAAACAGGATTGCTGCTACTGCAGCGGTCAGTCCGGTTCTTCCGCCTTCTGCTACGCCGGAAGCACTTTCTACGAAAGTAGTTACAGTAGAGGTACCAAACATAGCACCTACAGTAGTACCAATGGCATCTGACATAAGAGCGCCACGGATTCTTGGAAGTTTTCCGTCTTTGTCTAACATATCTGCCTTAGAAGCAACACCGATCAGTGTTCCTAAGGTATCAAACAGATCTACAAACAGGAATGCAAATACAACTGCAAAGAAATCCAGTGAGAACATACTGCTGAAATCCATCTTCATCAGAGTTGGTGCCATACTTGGAATGGCAATACCATTGGAGAAATCTGGAAGCAGGCTGTAAGCTCCTGCTTCTGGATTTACCTGATACAGACCAGTTACCTGACATAAGATACCTAAGATCCAGGTTGCAAGGATACCCCAGAGGATACCGCCCTTTACCTGTTTTACCAGTAAAAGAGCTGTGATCAGGATACCGATCAGTGCTAACAGAACTGTAATTCCTTCTGTAGAGAATGTTCCATTCTGAACAGATGCCTTAAAGGAATAAAGGCCAACCAGAGTCGCACCGTCTACTACGATCTTCGCATTCTGTAAACCGATGAACGCGATGAAAAGACCGATACCTGCAGATACAGAATGTTTCAGTGTCATAGGAATGGCGTTAAAAATCTTCTCACGTACATTGGTCAGTGACAGAAGGATGAAAATAATACCTT
>JBNMGK010000065.1:0-10490 GCA_050872205.1 Enterocloster sp. | reverse complement strand
CAGCAAATGCTGCGATTACGAGCAGTGTAAACAGCCAGCAGAATAATAAGAACAGCTTACGGCCTGTCTTTCCGATGTACTTTTCAATCAGAAGTCCCATGGACTTTCCTTCATTCTTAACACTGGCATACAAAGCACCAAAGTCTGTAACAGCACCGAAGAAGATACCGCCGATGATAACCCATAAAAGAACTGGAAGCCAGCCAAATGCTGCCGCCTGGATAGCACCGGTTACAGGGCCTGCGCCTGCGATAGATGAAAACTGATGTGCGAAAACGGTCCAGCCGTCTGTAGGAACGTAATCCTGTCCGTCTTCCATGGCAACTGCCGGTGTCTTGGCCTTAGGATCAATGCCCCATTTATTAGCCAGCCAGCGGCCGTATAATGTGTAGCCTGCAAAAAGGCATACAGCTGCGATCAAAACAATTACAAGTGTATTCATAATCTTTACTCTCCTCTCAATGTAATATGTGATACCCCAGAGTCAAAAGGTCAAAGAGCCGACGCAAGCTTGCTTGCAGGAGGATTTTTGAACTTGGGACTCGCAAAAACATGAGTAAGTAGCCATTTTTCAAAGAAAAATGCGCGGATTACGAATGTTTTTAAGATTGTGAGAGCACAACGTGCGGAACAATCTGGTATCATTTGTATTAATTCAATGTAAAACATCCAACTGCCATTTTCAGTAACGGACGAAAAAAAAGAACCTCATCTTCCCCGAATATCCCAAATGTTTCCAAATGGATACTCACCAAGAAGACGAAGCCCCAAACTCCGCGTTACCACTTCTTATTGCCGGTTTGCACCGACCTCTCTGTCCTATCCTCCGACTCTCTGTCCGGACGAATACGCTCCCTTTTAACGGCGGGACCCCGGTCTGTCTTACTTACAGTTTCCTGTTTTCACACAGACTGCTTGCAGGTGATATCTTTTCTGTCGCGCTGCTTTCTCTCACCAACCGAAAGCTCTCTGCCATGCGTAGATAACCAAAAAAGCCTTGTCCTGTTCTTCGCATTTGAATGTCAAACTCTTGAATAGTTGTCATTATAGTCCTTTTTTTTCATTTGTCAATTCCCCATGTTTATATTTTCTTTATAATTTCTATATCTAATTTTTATAAAATATATTCCCTCAGGTTCTAATACCCTATCAAAAACCTATGTTTTAAGATTTCAGCGTGAATTTAACTAGGAATTTTCTTCTATATGAATTATAATAACTACAGATTTTTAAGCGGATTTTCCCAAAGTTTTTATTTTAAAGAGATTTTTAAAGAGAGGATTTAAACCATTATGAACGACTCACATAAGCAGACACATAAGAAAATGGCCCATAGATCCGGTCACCCTGTTGCAACCTGTTTCGGGATCATTGGCTGGCTCTTTCACGGCGTACTGTCTGTGATCACTGCCGGTCTCATCATCATGGCGATCGTTGGCCTTCTGATCTATGCCAAGGCAAAACCTGAACTGGACAAATGCCGTGAGATCGCCTATGACAAGCTGGCGCAAATGGAACGGTCCGATTTTTCCATGCTCTCTGATACTGTTGTCTACGACAAGGACGGAAAGCAGATCGGACTGATCAACGCAGGCCACTATCAATATGTAGATATCGGTAAGATCAGCATGAACCTGCAAAACGGCTATATTGCCCAGGAGGACCGCCGTTTTAAGAGCCACGGAGGCGTAGACTGGATCGCCACCTTCCGTGCCGGTCTTGCCTTAGTCAAACATGGGGGCCATGTGACCCAGGGAGGCAGTACCATTACCCAGCAGGTGATCAAAAATACATATCTCACCCAGGAGCGTACCTTTACAAGAAAGATCGTAGAGATCCTTCTTGCGCCTGAGATCGAGAAAAAATACTCCAAAGCCGACATTATGGAGTTTTACTGCAATACCAATTTCTACGGACACCAGTGCTACGGCGTAGAGGCTGCCAGCCTCTATTATTTCGGAAAGCATGCAAGCGACCTGGCTCCGGAAGAAGCAGCCATTTTAATCGGTATCAGCAACAGCCCTTCTGCCTATGACCCGGTTGCTCATCCAGACGCTTCCAAAGAAAAGCGCAACGATGTTTTAGCCAGCATGAAGGAAGTCGGCTATCTCTCTGAGGAAGACTATGAGCGGGCCGTCAACGCTCCTTTTAAGATCGTACAGCAGGAGTCTGAGGGCACTGATGAAAATTACCAGAGCAGCTATGCTATCCACTGTGCGGCACTGGAGCTGATGAAAAAGGATAATTTCCAGTTCCAGTACGTCTTTAAAGATAAAGAAGACTATACCCAGTACACAGACCGGTATACAGCGGCTTATTCGGAAAAATCCGACCTGATCCGTGGCGGCGGCTTCCAGATCTATACTTCTCTTGACAGCAGCCTCCAGAACCAGCTTCAGGAGCAGATTGACCAGTCTCTTTCCGGCTTTACCGAGCTTCAGGACAATGGCAAATTTGCCCTTCAGGGCGCCGGTGTTATTGTAGACAATAAGACCAATTATGTAGTTGCCATTGTAGGCGGCCGTGGAACAGAGGACAAATTTAACAGAGCTTATTTAAGCGCCAGACAGCCGGGAAGTACCATAAAGCCGCTGATCGACTATGGTCCTGCTTTTGATACTGGTGAATATTATCCTACACGGATTGTAAATGACCATAAATGGAACGACGGACCTTCCAACAGCGGCGGCCGTTATTTTGGAAATGTAACCGTCCGTGAGGCCTTAAACCGAAGCTTAAATACAGTTGCATGGCAGATCTTAGAGGACATCGGTGTTGATTATGGCCTGGATTACCTGGGCGAAATGCAGTTCCAGAAACTGACCTATGTGGACAATAATGTTCCTTCCTTAAGTATCGGCGGTTTCACCAACGGGGTCCGGGTGGTAGATATGGCAAAAGGCTACAGCACCCTTGCAAACGGCGGTGTATACAATGACCGCACCTGTATTACAAAGATCGTCCATGAACATGACGGGGAGCTGACCAAGGACTTAAAGCCTTCTGCCCACCAGGTCTACAGAGATGACTCCGCATTTATGCTTACAGACGTTTTAAAGGGAACCTTCACTGCTTCCTACGGAACCGGTCAGGGACTGGGACTGGATAATGACATGCCAGCAGCCGGAAAGACCGGTACTACCAACAGCAGTAAGGATACCTGGTTCTGCGGCTATACTCGTTATTACACCACTGCTATCTGGGTAGGCTATGATATACCTCGAAATATGCCTGGTATCTATGGTGCTACTTATGCAGGAAGGATCTGGAAATCTGTTATGGACCAGATCCATGAAGGATTAGAACCCTGGGATTGGGAACAGCCGGAAACCGTAGAGCGCAAGGTAGACCCAAAGACCGGTATTGAAGATTATTTCAGCACCACCGCCCAGTTCCGCGCAGAGCAGAGTCTTCATGAAAAGGAACAGGAGCAGCTTGAAAATACACTCCAGACTTCTGTAGATGCCTTTATGGAAAAAGAGATCACGTCTGTAGAAGATACCTATACTGTAAAAGATGAATACAATAACATTACCTCCAAGCTGCCTCTGTTAGATGACGGAGAGCTGCGGGCCAGCCTTTTAGAGAAGGTGGAAAGCCGGTATGACTACTTCAAGGAGATCATAGCCGGTATGAGCGATGAGATCAGCCGGTATGAGGCTGTTCAGGCCGAAGAAAAGAAACAGGCCCAGGAACAGGCTGCAAAAGACGCAGAAGCCAAACGGGCCCAGGAAGAAAAGAATGTTAAGAAACAGACCTTTATGCAAGCCTTAGAGCGGATTGAAAATCTGGAATACCAGGAAACAGATGCCGAAGATCTGGTATCTGATGCCATTGACAAGCTTTCCCTGGTTGCAGGGGATGACGAGGAAACTTCCCTTTCTGCAAGACTGCAGGCTGCTATCACCCGTATCACTACTCTCCCAACAGAAAGTGAGTGGAATGCTTCCCAGGCCCAGAAGGAACAGGAGGAAGAAGCCGCCAAAGAGCAGGCTGACCAGCAGGTCCAAGCCCAACAGCGTCAGCTGCGTTCTTCCTTAAGCAGGGAACAGTATAAGTGGAATAATTTAGAAATCTATGGACCAGGAGGCAGAGGCGATGAAAACTAAGAAAATGCTGTGGCCGTGGGCAGAGCGCCAGGTTAAAGGTGAAAAAAAGGCTTCCAGGCAGCCTGTCTCCGAGTCTGAAAATATGGTACAGGACAACAGGGATGAGGAAGTTTTTGACGATACAGAGTTCTCATACGACTCTGCTCCTATTGAAATAGGCGAATGGTTCCACACCTTCATGTGCATGAACATTCCCATTTACGGCTGGTTCTACTTAAAAAAACTGGCCCGCCAGCCAGAACACAACAAAATGCAGGACTTTGCAAGAGCCTATCTGTACTATAAAATGGTCTTTCTTGCAGTGTCACTGGTGATCGTGATCCTGCTTTTGATCGTAGGAATTTTGGGTATTAATAAGTTATTTGCATATATGGAATTGTTATAGAATTGAAGAAAGCGGACCGCGCCGGTTGGCGCGGTTGCAGGATGCAGAATGAAACAAAAAAGAGCCCCATGTCCACACATTCGCAGTGTGATATGGGGCTTTTTGTCTACTCAGTACAACTCAGGTTCCCCGCGCTGACACGCTTATCTGCCTGCTTACACAGGCGGAACCTTCGTGAATGACACCTACTATTCGTACAGGATCAGTGCGATCATCTCAATGGGCTCGTCACCAATGCACGCAAGACCGTGTCCTTCCCCAGGAGCACAGTAAGCAACATCACCAGGGCCGATCTCTGTAATGGTGCCGTTGTCATTATAACGGCCATGACCGCTCATGATGTAATAGGTTTCGCTGTCTCCTTTATGAACATGGTAGCCGATCTCGCTGCCTGGGTAAACAGTGGTATGACCGAAAACACGGCCCTTCTGGCTCATTTCTTCCGGGCCATTTAATAAATTACGCACCGTGATCTCCCCAACTCCGTTAAATGGAGCCGGTTTGCGTACGGATTGCTTTTCCTCACTTTTTCTTACCATAATAGCAACCTCTCTTATTCAAAGTAAACTCTCTTTGCATTATTATAATATACATCTTCCAGTTCAGCCTCTGTAAACGCGTCACCCTTTGTAAGGTAATCAGCCAGATGCTCATAAGGATCCTGTGTAGCTGCAAATGGAGCGTCAGTACCCCACAGCAGGCGGTCTGCTCCCAGAATATCCTTTGCCATTTTCAGTACCTCATGTACTGCAGGGAATGGATAAGTTCCAGGGGCTACGATCTTAGGAAGGGCTGCAATATCAAACCATACATTTGGCTTCTTTAACAGTTCCAGACTTAACTGCAGTTCCTTCTCTCTTCCAGGGATTGGCGCCAAAAGGTGGCACACTACCAGCTTCATGTTTGGATGATCCTCTGCGATCTTTGCCAGGCTCCATGGCTGGTGGCTTGGCATGGTCAGATCACCAACATCCAGTGCAACCGGCACATTATGTGCCTCGATAATATCAAACAGAGGGCGCATTTCCTTTCCTGCAAGGTCAAATGGATCATGGCAGCCCATAAGACCGCCGCCGCTGCTCACCTCAAACTTGGCAGCTTTAAAGCCACGCTTCTCAAAGAAATCTTCCATGGTTTCTGCTGCATTGGTCATATATGGATCAATGGTACAGGTTGGGCAGAAACGATCCGGATACTTTTTAAGAATCTCTTCATGATACAGATTCTGGAAACCATACATGCTTCCCTGCATCAGGACTGCTCTCTCAACATCATTTTTATCCATCAGAGCCAGTGCCTGCTCTGCTGTAAAGTTAGTCTCACCATACTCTCCATTCTGTGGGAACAGATCAAATACTTCTCCGTTTCCCCATTCTGCCTTACCATTTCCAATCGCACGCAGCTCACCACGGCGGCAGTATCCTGCAACGATCTGAGCCAAATGTAAATGTGCATCAATCTTTTTCATCAGGCCATTTCCCCTTTCTTAAAGAATTTAAACTGTTTAAACCAGCTTTTTGCTTTATCCTGATGCTGCAGTGCGTCAAAAGCAACAGCAGCAATGATAACAATACCCTTTACAAGGTCATGCTCTGTGGAAGGAACGCTCATCAGGTTCAGACCATTGTTTAAAAGTCCGATCAGGATCGCGCCGAAAACGCATCCAGGCACCGTTCCAACACCACCAAGCAAGCTGATGCCGCCGATAACGGCTGACATAATAACATAGTTCTCATATCCGCTTCCTGTACTTGCCATACACTGCTGTGTCATGGAAGCCAGTACAATACCACCGATCGCAGTGGTCAGTCCTGACAGAGCATATGCCAGAATGGTAATACCTGTATCATTAATACCAGACAGACGGGAAGCTACCGGGTTACCGCCTACTGCGTAGAACTGACGTCCCAGAGTTGTCTTAGAAAGTACAAACCAGCTGATAACTGCTACGATCAGCATGATATAAACCGGTACCGGGAAACCTAAGATCTTAAATGTAGAAATACCTACAAATAACTTTGGTTCCATACAGCTTAAGATCTTGTTGTTTGTAAGCACCATGGAAAGTCCTAAAAATGCAGTAGAACTTGCAAAGGTGATCAAAAAGGCCGGAACCTTAAAAAACGTAATGATAATACCGTGGAAAACACCAGCCAGTACACCAACAGCCAGCGCCAGCAAAACACCGCAGATAACGCCTGTGGTGCTGTAGTTCATGGAGCGAATGGTCATAACACAGGCCACAGAACATAAACCACAAAGAGAACCAATGGAAAGATC
This sequence comes from Enterocloster sp., assembly GCA_050872205.1. GTDB lineage: Bacteria > Bacillota > Clostridia > Lachnospirales > Lachnospiraceae > Enterocloster. Next base: position 3,716 of record JBNMGK010000065.1, on the reverse strand, counting down.
AATTCCTCCTAAAAGAAATACGAAAATGGTTCCACTTGTCATAATACCGTAAACACTGATACTCCAAAGCACGTTGGACAGGTTTGAAACGGTTGGGAATGAATTAGGCCGTAAAATGGTCAGAACAATAAAACAGAGGACCAAGATCAGCGGCTTTGTAAGATTGCTTACTTTGAACTTTTTCATACTGCTTCCTCCTCTGTTGCAATACCGGAACCTGCTTCCAGTACCATTGCCTGTGTTACCATGCCATGGTCAAATTCCTTCACAATGTGTCCCTTACGCATAACCAGGATACGGTGGGAAACGCGGATCAGTTCCTGAAGGTCAGATGAAACTAAAATAACACCAACTCCGCTCTGTGCCAGCTGTTCCAGAATATTGTAGATCTCATCTTTTGCGCCAACGTCGATACCTGCAGTTGGTTCATCAACGATCAGGATCTTCAGATCGCGCTCCAGCCATTTTCCTAAAACTACCTTCTGCTGGTTTCCACCACTCATCAGTCCAACCTGCTTTTCAGGGTCATTTGGACGGACATCAATGGACTTGATCGCATGAAGAGCCATTTCCAGCTCACTCTTTTCATTAATGGCAAGACCATTTTTCTTAATAATATCGTAGTTAGTCAAAGCTACATTCTTGGTAGTAGACAGTAACGGGATAAAGCCCTGTCCACGGCGGTCCTCAGGAACAAAACCAAAACCAGCCTTGATACTTGCCTTTGGAGACGGCTTAAAATCTTTCTGTCCGTCAAAGGTAATGGTGCCTTCTGTATGAGGATCAATACCATAAATGGCACGTACCAGCTCTGTACGTCCTGCACCGATCAGACCTCCAAAACCAAGGATCTCGCCTTTGTGCAATTCAAAATTAATATTGCTGAAATTACCTACATTAGAAAGGTTTTCTACCTTTAATAATACATCTCCTGTAGGCTTTCTCATTTCTTTAATAGAACCGCTGCTTTCGTCTACAACCTTACCGATCATATACTGGATAACCTTTTTCGGGTCAATATCATCATGCTCCAGGACCACTTCATTTTTACCGTCACGTAAAACAGTCAGGCGGTCAGACAGACGATATACCTCTTCCAGACGGTGGCTGATATAAATAATAGAAACGCCACGCTCTCTTAACTGTTCAATGATACCGAAAAGTGTCTCAGCCTCTTTACCGGAAAGAGAAGCTGTCGGTTCATCCATGATCAGCAGTTCCGCATTACAGCTTAAACCTTTTAAGATCTCTACTAACTGACGGACACCAATACCCAGATCTGCTACTCTTGCTGTAGCTTCAATTGGGAAATTGTACTGTTTGATCAGCTCTGCTGTCATAGCGTTCATTTTCTTGTGATCAATGATGCCAAAATGGCGTGGCTCACGTCCCAGGAAAACATTCTGCGCTACAGTCAGAGACGGGATCACAGAAAGCTCCTGATAAATACAGGCCATTCCCAGTGCCTGGCAGTCGCCTAAGCTGTTGATCTCTACTGGTTTGCCCTTCCATTCGATCACACCGGAATCCTTGGTATATGCACCTGTAAGGATCTTGATCAGTGTGGATTTTCCAGCACCATTTTCACCCATAAGGGCGTGTACTTCCCCTTTGCGTACATCAAAATTTACGCTTTTTAACACCTGTACGCCAGAAAAGCTTTTACAGATGCCTTTGGCTTCCAGAATTACTTCACTGCTCATACAGCTGCCTCCTTTGCTGCTTTTTTCTTCTGGGCATTGGTCTGCATAAAGCCGCGGTACCATGCATCGAAGATCACTACCAGGATAATGATAATGCCCTTGACCACATACTGGTAAGCGGTATTTAACTGCAGCTTCAGGATACCATTATCCAGTGCTGCCATAAAGATAGCGCCTAAAAATGTACCAATAATATCGCCATCACCGCCGTCCAGGGCGCAGCCGCCGATAACTGCTGCCGCAATAGGATCAAAGTTAAAACTGCTGCCTAACAGAACTGTGGTAGACTGCAGACGGGCAACACTGAAAATGCCGCCAACTGCTGCTAACAGTCCTGTGACTACAAATGCACCGATACGGGTACGATCCGTATTGATACCAGAAAGCTGTGCCGCCTTAAAATTGGAACCAACCGCATAAAGATTTGTACCAAAACGGGTCTTCTTTAAGATAAACTGTCCTAACAGACTGAGTACCACCATAGCGATCACAACATAATAAATACCATTTACGCCTTCACCTAAAAAAGTGAAACCATGAGCACGCATCTGCACACTCTGAATAGATCCGGCCTCATCACGTACAGCAATTACATAAGTCAGGCTTCGGTAAATACCCATGGTAGCCAGTGTAGCAATGAATTCTGGTAATTTAAGTTTTGTAACAACAACGCCATTGATAACGCCACAGATAATTCCAACCACCAGGCCGATCAGTACCATGATCGGAAGCGGGATCAGTGTGTAGACGTAAATATTTGCCATGACCATACCTGTTAAAGCCATAACTGAACCAGTAGAAAGGTCAATACCTGCTGTCAGGATCACATATGTAATACCAATACCTACAATACCTGCTACTGCAGAGTCACGCACGATAGCGGACAGGTTGGAAGAGGTAAGGAAATATGGGCTTTTTATTGAGAAAAAGACAGCCAGGGCGGCGATCATTCCTACTGAGATCAACTTACGGAGTGTATCTTGTTTCACGGTTGATCCTCCTTTTTTCACATTCTTTGCAAAATGAAGGGGTGAGGCTTCTAATCCCCAGCAAACCTCGCCCCTTCATTCCTATGTTTTAAGTATTATTGATTACCAGCGATCAGACTCAGGAATCTCACTTACAGTATCTGGAGTAACAACTTTACACTCCATAACAACCTGTGGTGTTTCACTTAAGCTGGTGTAGCTGTACTCGGAGTTGATGAGCATCAGAGCGATCTTAGCTGCTGTGCTTCCTTCATCCCAGCTGTTGGTGTAAATGGTACCAGCCATCTGGCCATTTTCGATCATCTTTAAAGCATCCTTCTCACCGTCAGCGCCCCAGATGTACATAGATCCGGTCTTGCCAGCAGACTCAACTGCCAGTGCAGCACCTTCTGCCATAGCATCGTTGATCGCGAATACGCCGTCGATCTGATCATAGTTCTGTAAGAAGCTGTTCATAACAGTGGTAGCAGTCTCTTTCTCAAAGTTAGCTGCCTGTGCATCCAGAACTTTGATGTCAGGATAGTTAGCAATGGTATCCTTGAAGCCTTTTTCAAGGTTATCGGTACGTGTCAGACCTGCAACACCTTCGATGATAACAACGTTGCCCTTTTCTCCCATCTGCTTTGCCATTTCATCAGCAGCCATACGTCCTGCATCGTAATCAACAGCCATTACCAGTGCGGAGTGTGTGGTGTAAGCATCCAGGTTCATGGTAACAACCGGAACACCAGCAGCCTCTGCGTCATCAACAGCGGAAGCTAATGCAGTACCGTCAGAACACTGCAGGATAATTGCCTGGCAGCCCTGGTTTACAGCGTCTGCAACCTGTGTAACCTGTGTTTCTGCAGAAGAGTCAGCATTGTACTCAAGGATAGAAATGTTATCCCATGCAGAGCACTCACGCTTGATACCTTCCAGCCAGCCCTGGTTGTTCGGGGTGGAGATATCATGTGCAATGTAAGCGATCTTGATCTCGGTCTCGCCATCATAAGGATTTAAGCGGACCTTCTTGGAAGCAGCTGCT
>JBNMGK010000522.1:0-1074 GCA_050872205.1 Enterocloster sp. | reverse complement strand
CTGCCAAGTGTGATCTTATATCTGCTGTTCCAGAAACACATCGTAGAAGGCGTGGCAGCGGGAGCTGTAAAAGAATAAAATGTGAGGATCCGCTTTGAGGCGGAGAACATTAGAACATTAGGAGGGCTTATACATGGAACATCCGGTTTTGTGGGACCTGAACTGGAAATTTTATGAGGAATTTGAGGATAGTTTAAAGGAGAAGGACGATTTAGAAAAGGCGGTGAATGTGAACCTGCCTCATACAGTAAAAGAGCTGCCATTAAGCTATTTCAGCCACAGTGCAACAGCCATGATCACTGGCTATGCAAAGGAATTAGATCTTTCTGGGCAGAAAGAAGGACAGCGCACTATTCTTGTATTTGACGGTGTTATGACCTATTATGAGCTCTATGTAAATGGAAAGACCGTTACAGAGCATAAGGGCGGTTATTCTAAGAGCTTTGTGGATATTACGGATTACTGCGTAAAGGGAGAAAACCGCATCGTGCTGAAGGTAGACAGCAGAGAGCGGGAAGATATCCCGCCATTCAGCTATGCCATTGATTATCTGACTTACGGCGGCATTTACCGTGATGTATGGCTGTATCAGTGCAATGAGGCTTATGTAGAGCGCCTTCTGGTACGTTATGAACTGAATGGGGATGATGCAGTTTTAACACCGGAAGTGGTAGTGGACAATAAGGGAGAAGCTTTTGAGGCAGAGGCTGTTGTTACTGTTTCTGACGCAGAAGGAAAAGAAGTTTTAAGCTATAAGAGAAGCATTTTCGTGGCAGGCGGACATGCAGGTTATACCTTAGAGCCGGAGACTCTGGCCGGAGTACATAAATGGAATATGGATGATCCATATCTGTACACTGTAAAGGTAGTTTTATCAAAGAAGGATGGTTCTGCAGTAGATGCCCATACAGCACGTACCGGTTTCCGTACAGTAAAGGCAAAGCCGGAAGGTCTGTTTATCAACGGGGAAAAGGTAAAGGTAGTTGGTTTGAACCGCCACCAGTCTTTCCCATATGTTGGCTATGCTTTAGGAAAACGTGCCCAGGAAAAGGAAGCAGAGATCTTAAAGGAGTT
>JBNMGK010000496.1:0-1497 GCA_050872205.1 Enterocloster sp. | reverse complement strand
GCATTTTATTGCCAGTGCATTTAAACTGTGCTAAGATATGAATTGTTTTGGTTACTGCAATAGGTAGGCACTTTTGGACCCGAAAGTGCCGTACGATAATGTGGTGGCTGCGTGAATTTGCCGTATTTAAATGCGAAGCCACGGCAAATTCTGTTGCTGGAACAGCAATGCGTTTTATACGAAAGAGAGGAAAGGATCATGACAGCATATCTGATCGTCTGCCCGTTGGTATTTCTGGCAGGTCTTGTAGATTCCATTGCCGGAGGCGGGGGACTTATTTCTCTTCCGGGATATCTGATCGCAGGGGTTCCGGCCCACATGGCTCTGGGAACCAATAAAATGAGTTCTACCATAGGAACGTCTATTTCTGCGGTAAGACTTTTAAAACATGGTTACTTAAAAGGGAAAATGGCAATGGCCATTGCATCGGCAGTCTGTGCCATGGCAGGTTCTGTTCTGGGAGCAAGAGTGTCTTTACTGGTTTCCGATTCTGTGATCCGGCATATGATGATCGTAGTCCTTCCTATTGTAGCCTACCATGTATTAAAAAACAAAAATATGGGGGAAGATGAAAAAACAGGAACTGCTTCTTATAAGAAAATGTTTCTGATCTCAGTGATCGCAGCTTTCTTTATCGGCTGTTATGATGGCTTTTACGGACCAGGTACAGGAACATTTCTGCTGCTTGTATTTACAGGAGCAGCAAAAATGGATACCCGCAGCGCGTCTGCACAGACTAAAGTCATCAATCTTTCCTCTAATATAGCAGCACTGGTAACATTTATTATAGCAGGAAATGTTTATTATCCTCTGGGGCTGGCAGCAGCGGCCTGTTCTGTAGCAGGCAATTACCTGGGTTCAGGGCTGGTAGTCCATGACGGCCAGAAAATCGTCCGTCCGGTTGTTCTGGTGGTACTGGGGATCTTATTTATAAAAATTCTGACGGGCAATTAAAAGGAGAAATGCATTATGAAGTGGAAAAAATTCACTCTGACTACTACCACAGAAGCAGTTGACCTGGTAAGCAGCATGCTGGATGATGTGGGTATTGAGGGCATTGAAGTAGAAGATAATGTGCCTCTTACAGAAAAAGAAACAAAAGGCATGTTTATTGATATCCTTCCAGAGCTTCCGCCGGATGAAGGCGTTGCAAAGGTAAGCTTTTATCTGGATGATGATGACCAGGTAGAGGAGATGCTGCGCCGTGTCAATGAAGGACTGGATGAGCTGGCTGCCTATACAGATCTGGGACAGCGCATCATTACAGCTTCTGAGACAGAAGATAAGGACTGGATCAACAACTGGAAACAGTATTTTAAGCCGTTTACAGTGGACCATATCCTGATCAAGCCAACCTGGGAGACCATTCCGGAAGAGCACAAGGACAAGCTGTTAGTGCAGATCGACCCGGGAACTGCTTTTGGTACCGGTATGCATGAGACTACCCAGCTTTGCATCCGCCAGCTGGAAAAATATGTCCACAGTGAAAGTGAGATC
>JBNMGK010000303.1:0-3680 GCA_050872205.1 Enterocloster sp. | reverse complement strand
TTTTAAAGCAGATCCCGGGAATAACGGTCCTTCCATGTACCAGACAGTTTGGATTTTCCTGGAAAATGAGCCAGGAAGAGAAAGAAGAGGCAAAAAAATATTACGGAAAAGAACTGGAAAAGGCCTGGAAAACAGCCTGGGCTCAGGATGCAGATATGCTGATCTTAGATGAAGCGGTAGGCGCCTGTGGTCTTGGTTTTATAAAGGAAGACCGCTTATTGAAACTGATTGAAAATAAACCTGAAAAATTAGAGGTGATCCTGACTGGAAGAAACCCATCTAAAGAACTGCTGGCAGCTGCAAATTATGTAACAGAAATGGTTATGCGTTCCCACCCTTATACCAGGGGGATACCGGCCAGAAAAGGAATCGAATATTAGCTTGCAATTTTACAGGCAGTCTGATAAAGTGTAAATGAACAGCGAAAAGCTGTAACATTTAACCGGATTGGATATGAAAGGAATAAAATATGGCAGACGAGAAGAACTTAAATGAAGAAGAGGAAATGACTGTTACCCTGACATTAGATGATGATTCTGAGATCGAGTGCGTGGTCCTTAACATCTTCTCTGCAGGAGACCGTGAATATATTGCCCTTCTTCCTATGGAAGGAGCAGATTCCGAAGAAGGAGAAGTTTATCTGTACCGTTACAGCGAGACAGAAGATGGAACTCCTGTTCTGGACAATATCATGGATGATGATGAATACGAGATCGTTGCAGATGCATTTGACGAAATGTTAGATGACCAGGAATACGATGAGCTGGTAAGTGAAGAAGATTTAGACGACTAATTTTGAATGTCTGAAAATGTCTGGTCAAGCAGGCCGGGATGTGTAAATAAACATGTCCCGGCTGTTTTTTTACCCTGAAGCCCTTCTAGTTGTGAAACTTGTGTGAAAGCGTAGAAATCCCGGATTTTTTTGTTATAATAAGGTCGAAAGAAATATTCTATTGGATACATAAAACAGGCAGGAGGAGCAGGAAATGGATGCTTTGAAAATATTAATGGTAGACGATGAAGCGAGAATGCGGAAGCTGGTAAAGGACTTCCTTACCAACAAAGGCTTTTCCGTGGTAGAAGCAGGAGACGGGGAAGAAGCCCTGGAGATCTTTTTTGCACAGAAAGACATTGCGCTGATCTTATTGGACGTAATGATGCCGAAAATGGACGGCTGGGAAGTACTTAAGACCATCCGTAAATACTCAAAAGTGCCGGTGATCATGCTGACAGCCAGAAGTGAGGAGCGGGATGAGCTTCAGGGATTTTCTTTAGGAGTGGATGAATATATTTCAAAACCATTTAGTCCTAAGATCCTGGTGGCAAGAGTGGAAGCCCTTCTTCGCAGAACCAATGCGGTTTCCACGGATGTGATCAATGTAGGCGGCATCTGCATTGACAAGGCAGCACACAGAGTGACCATTGACGGAAAAGAGATCGAATTAAGCTTTAAGGAGTTTGAACTTCTTACCTTTTTTGTGGAAAACCAGGGAATTGCCCTTTCCAGAGAGAAGATCTTAAATAATGTATGGAATTACGACTATTTTGGTGATGCCAGAACCATTGATACCCATGTAAAGAAGCTGCGCAGCAAAATGGGAGAAAAAGGCGAATATATCAGGACCATCTGGGGAATGGGCTATAAATTCGAGGTGGGAGAAGAATGAAACGATCCATCCGAACTACATTTATAGGGCTGTTTATAGGGCTTATGGCAATGGTTCTACTGGCTGTATGGGCCATGAACAGCTTTTTTCTGGAAAATTACTATCTGAATGATAAAGTGAAGATCCTTCAGGATACCTATACCCAGCTTAATGAATACGCGATGGAAAAAGCAGCAGCCGGGGAAGACATTATGGATGATCTTCAAAGCCTTTATTCTAAAGACGGAGAACAAAATGAGATCACCAGGCTGATCCGCAATGTAAATGAAAAGTACAACATTACAGTAGTGATCGTGGACAGTACCAATGATGAAACATACCCCTCCTTCTGGGACGGAAGGCTTTTAGCGAACCGTGTTCAGGAGTATATTCTTGGAAAGAGGGGACCAAAGACAGAAACACTGGTGCAGGAAGAAAATTATACCATTGAAAAAAGCTTTGACCGTCATGCAAAAAGCTTTTATCTGCAGAACTGGGGCTTTTTTGAAGATAATAAGACCATTTTTATCATGTCCATGCCTATTGCCAGTATCCATGAAAGCGTAGATCTGTCCAACCGTTTTATGGTATATATCGGTCTCATTGCCCTGGCAGCAGGAAGCATTATCATGTATTTTGCAGGAAAAAAGATCACTTCTCCTATCCTTTCTCTTGCATCTTTGTCTGAGCGCATGTCAGAACTGGATTTTGATGCCCGTTATACAGGAGACTCTGAGGATGAGATCGGCGTACTGGGAAATAGTATGAATACACTTTCGGAAAAGCTGAAGGAAACCATTGGAGAACTGAAAACAGCGAATAATGAGCTGCAGAAGGATATTGAAGAAAAGATCCGTATTGATGAGGCACGAAAGGAATTTATCGCCAATGTATCCCATGAGCTGAAAACGCCCATTGCACTGATTCAGGGATATGCAGAGGGACTTACAGAGGGAATGGCAGAGGACCCGGAAAGCAGGGACTATTACTGTGAGGTCATCCAGGATGAAGCTGGAAAGATGAATAAAATGGTAAAACAGCTGCTGACTCTTACAGCCCTTGAATTTGGCAACGACAAGCCGGTTATGGAACAGTTTGATCTGGTTACTTTAATAAACGGTGTTCTTTCATCTGCAAAGATCCTTCTTCAGCAGAAAGAGGCCAATGTGGTCTTTGATGCCAGTGAACCAGTTATGGTATGGGCAGATGAGTTTAAGATAGAAGAAGTAGTGACCAATTATCTGAATAATGCCATGAACCATTTGGACGGTGAAAAGCGAATTGAGATCCGCATGGAGAAAAATGATAAAGAAGTAAAAGTAACTGTATTTAATACAGGCCAGAATATACCAGAAGAAGATCTTGGCAAACTCTGGACCAAGTTCTATAAAGTAGATAAGGCACGCACCAGAGCTTATGGTGGAAGCGGCATCGGCCTTTCTATTGTAAAGGCAATCATGGACTCCCACAATAAAGCCTGTGGTGTGCAAAATGTAAAAGACGGCGTGGAATTCTGGTTTACACTGGATTGCAGCGTCTGATAAGTATAGTATAAAGGGGTGCAAAAAGGCACCCTTTTATAATGCAAAAATATAGGGTAAAAGTTTTTTGAAAAATAATAAAAAAACAGTTGACATTCTGATTGACATCTGATAATATATATTTCGCTGTCGCAAGACAGAGAAACAAAAAGAAAAATAAATAAAAAAAGTTGTTGACAAATACAAATGCTTATGATAATATATCAGAGTTGCTGTTAAAGAAGTTAGCAACAACGAACCTTGATAATTGAAGATTAAACAGTATGTAAAACCCTGAAAATTCTAAAATAGAAGGTCTGGTTTAGACCTTTGGATTTTTGAGAAAATTCAGAACAAAAACCAAGTAATGAAGGTTTAGGATAAATTAGCCAAGCTAAGTAATCCGGACTTCGATCAACTTTTTAACATGAGAGTTTGATCCTGGCTCAGGATGAACGCTGGCGGCGTGCTTAACACATGCAAGTCGAGCGAAGCAATTTAAATGAGACTTCGG
>JBNMGK010000141.1:0-6394 GCA_050872205.1 Enterocloster sp. | reverse complement strand
ATTTAAAGCAGTTTAATGCCTGTTATATGGGAAATCCCAATGAAAAAGTGATCTGTCTCACCTTTGATGCAGGTTATGAAAATGGAAATACAGAAAAAATATTAGATGCATTAAAGAAGCATAATGTCCACGCTGCTTTTTTTGTAGTAGGAAATTATCTGGAAACAAGCCCGGAACTGGTAAAACGTATGGTGGCGGAAGGACATATTGTTGGCAATCATACATACCACCACCCGGACATGTCAAAGATCTCTGACAAACATAGTTTTGAAAAAGAATTAAAGGACCTGGAAAATTTGTATACACAGGTCACCGGGCAGACCATGAAGAAATATTACCGGCCGCCTCAGGGAAAGTACAGTGAAAATAACTTAAAAATGGCCCGGGAAATGGGATACAAAACCTTTTTCTGGAGCCTGGCTTATGTGGACTGGTATCAGGATAAACAGCCCTCAAAGGAAGAGGCATTTAAAAAATTGTTAGGTCGTATCCATCCTGGAGCCATTGTATTGCTTCACAGCACCTCAGATACCAATGGTGCTATCCTGGATGAACTTCTTACTAAATGGGAAGAAATGGGGTATCATTTCGCCACCTTAGATGATATTTAGCTAACGTTCATGGCTGAACTATAATGATATTTAAGACTCTGGCACTGCAGCTGCTGTATTTCCAATTAATTCCAGCTTATCGCTGTTACTGCCTTCTCTTTTTATATGAGCTGTTTTAACAGCAGCTCCGGACTCAGACACCGCTGTGATGGTTCCCTGAGCACCTGCCAATTCCACGGTCTCGTCTACAATGCCAAAGTCTGCCCCTGTAAAGGTAAGATTTCCACCTTCCAGACGGACAGCAGACGGATGATCTGCATCCAGCTCTTCTCCATCCCAGTCACTGCCGATGGCTTCAGAACCTGCCGACTCCAGTTCCAGGCTTCCTTCTCCCCGGATAGTCAGTGTACCTGTGCCTTTTTTGATCACAGGTCCCTGGCTTTCCAAGTGGCTTACTGTATCTTTTTTAAGCTGAAGGATCAGGTCTCCTTCTACTTCGATCGCCGGTTCTGCTGTATCCAGGCTTCCAGCTTCCAGCTCATCCAAAGTGAGGATATACTGGCCTCTGCTGTTTCTAAGGGTCCAGCCTGCTTCCCTTGTAGTCTTTCCATTTTCCGGGATCAGTACCTTTTCTCCTTCAATTTTAACAGAAGTAAGGGGAACCTGGTTTCTGGAGGTAGTCAGATTAAATTTGGATGCTACAAACATTCCAAATGTGGCTACTCCCGCGCAGCAGGCTGCCACCAGACCGATAAACAAAATGGTACGCACCATTCTTCCAATAAATTCCTTAGGCAGCTGCTGCATGCTTTGCTTCCTCCAGTCTCTTGTTAAACTGTTCATAAAAATCCATAGAAGCGTCAAATGGCTCCATGTAGAACTTTTTCAGGATATACAGGCACAAAGCCTTTGACCTGTCCTGACCTTCACTTCCAAGGCTTTTAATCTTCTGACCTATTTCTTTGGCAAAGTAATGCCAGTCAGAAACGAATTTTTCATATTTACCAAAATCCGGGATGTCGATCCATTTACGGACCTTAACTTTCGTCCTGTTTTCTTTCCTGCATTCGTGGGTCTGTAAAAAATACTGGAAAGAACCATTTTCATACAGTCTTCCTAAAGGGAAAAGACGGCAGAATCCCGGTCTGAATGGATGAACAGAGCATCTGCCTTCTTCATTTAAGAAAGAACAGGCTTCTTTTTCTCCTGCCATTTTTAAGTTTGGAAGAATCAGACCATCTGACATATTCAGCTCGATCCGGCCTTTTAACAGATCTTCAAAGGACAGCCCTGTTCCTGTAGTTAAACAGTAAATGTCATAGGGATCCAGTAAAATAGAGGACCCCATTCCCTGACAACAGGCAGAACAGCCTTTACAGTCTCCGCAGTCTGCTTTTACCATATCCGAAGAGCCATACAGCCTTCCATCAGATATTTCTTTTAAATCTATTTCCCGTTCCATTGTTTCTTTTGAATCCTTCCCTTATATATTACGGTCCGATAGTTACCGGCACACCAACTGCACAGTAGCTCCATAAAATATCCATTACATCATTGGTCATGGCAATGCAGCCTGCAGTTCCACGATCCCCCTGATTTCCATGGATCTCAATGGCTCCGCCTAAAGGAGTATCCCATGGCGGTGTCACGCCTGCATTGTTAGCATCTACAATAGCCTGATACTGCTCCTGGGTAATAAGACCGGTGGACAGACCTCTTTTTGCATCTTCAATATTGGGATAAGACAATCCCAGCGCCAGATAATACTGGCTCTTGTCATTTCTGGTACATACATAGAAACTGCCGGAAGGAGTGATTTCATCCCCCTCCTTCACTTTATCACCTGTAGCAGACTGACGTCCCAGCTTGGCATCCCAGGTACCGATCACCTGCTTATTCTGCATCAGGGTCAGCTTGCTCTGGCGCTTGCTGATGTAGATGCTGATGCCGGTAGCTGTTGGAGTGATAGATGCTGGATCTGGTTTTGCGGCAGAAACTTCTGTATTTTGATTCTGGGCAGTACCTGACCCATTCTGGCTTCCATCTGTCTGTGTATTATCCGCTGCTCTCTGACTGTTTTCAGTCGTATTTTCTGTTACCTGTGTTGCCTGACCTTCTACAGACTCCACAGGACTGTTTACTGCAACGATCTGCTCTGCCAGTGCACCGGAAGCTGCCGTCAGTACCAGTCCCATTGCCAGAAAACCGCCAAGCAATAAGCTTCTATATTTCATATAATGCATCTCCTCGATTTTTTCTATCTGCTCCCCATTTTACCAGAACGAAGCTTTATGGGCAACTGCCGTTTGTTTAAGATTTTCTGTCGGTTTTCCAGCATATACCAGTCATTCCTGTCCAGATGCCGCTACGCTCCAACTACCTGCACCTGGCTTCCTACACCTGCACTGCTGCGTTTTTTGGTGACAATGATCTTTCGTTCGATCCTGTCTTTCAGCTCTCCTACATGAGAAATAATGCCTACCAGCCGCTGTCCCTGGGCCAGATCATTTAAAGAACGGATCGCCTGGTTCAGGGAATCTTCATCTAATGAGCCAAAGCCTTCATCTACAAACATAGCATCCAGACGGATCCCGCCTGCGCCTGCCTGGATCTCATCGGAAAGCCCTAACGCAAGGGAAAGGGACGCCTGGAAGGATTCGCCGCCGGAAAGGGTTTCTACGCTTCGCTCTGTTCCGTTATAATGGTCAATAACATTTAATTCCAGACCTGCTTTTTCTTTTTTGCTCTCTCCGTTTTCCTGGCGTTTTAACTCATACTGACCACTGCTCATAGTCATCAGCCGCAGATTAGCCCTGCGCAGGATCCTGTCAAAATAAGCCATCTGCACATAGGTTTCCAGCTCAATCTTGCGCTTTCCGCTAAGCGTACCTCCTGCTGTATCTGAAAGTGCCCGCATCCACACATATTCCTGCTCTGCTGCTGCCATTTTTCCCTGATTTTTCTGAACATTGTTGTAAATACAACGGTTATTTTCCAGGTCTGCATACTGTCTGGATCGTTTTTCATCCCATTCTTTCTTCTCCTGCGAAAGGGCAGTTATTTTTTCCTGCACCTCTTCTTCGGAAATTTCCTGTGTTGACGCGATCTGGGTCTTTAAGGTTTCTATGGCCGATTTCAGGCTTTCAGACTGGGTATTCAAAGTATTTAAATGATCTGAAGCCTGAGTCAAAGCTGCTTCCAGTTTTTGTTTTCTCTGGATTTTCCCCTTAAGAAGTTCCTCTATTTCTTCTGCTGTGACAGATCCATATTTTAAGCTTTCTTCTTCCAGCCATTTTCTTAATTCCTCCAACAGGGTTTTCAGCTTCTGGATCATCAGGGCTTTCCCGGAAATGTCCTCAGCAAGCTTTTTCTGCTGATCTTCCAGCTTCCCTGCCTGTATTTGTAAACGGGTCAGAGCTTCTGCCTTTTTCCCATTTTCTTCCAGACTGACCTTTAACTGTTCTAAAATAGTATTATTTTCTGCTTTCAGCTGTGCAAAGAACTCTTTTATTTTAAATATAACAGCTTCTATGTCCTGTATTCCAGGCATAGGCGCTACACTTTCAGTTTCCTGCAATTTCCAGTCCTCCTGCAGATTCTTTACACACTGTGTGATCAGAAGTTCCAGCTGTCCTGACGCTGCTGAATGAGCATTTCGTACCTGCTGCAGTTCGTCCTGAAGTGCTCCTTCCTTTGTTTCTAATGTCCTTTTACTCTCCTGGCATTTTTTAAGATTTTCGGCTGCATTTTGAGCCTCCTTCAATTTCTTATCACAACTGCGGATTTCTTCTTCCAGACACCTTTTCAGCCCAGTCAGATCCACTGCCTCTGCATCGCTGATCCCTGCATCTTTCAAAAGCTGTTCTGCCTTATTCTGGCACTGTTCCTTAAGCTGCTCTGACTGTTCCCTAAGCTGCCCCGCCAATGCACTTAACTTCTGAACGCTCTCTTCTTTCTGGTCCAATCCTGCTTTTTTTTGCTCCAGAAGCTCTTTATCTGGAACCTCATCTGTAAGCAGCGCCAGCTGGGGATGATGAATAGAACCGCAGACCGGGCATTTCTCCCCTTCTTTTAAATGCTTTGCCAGCAGCCCCGCCTGTGCATCTAAAAAAGTCTGCTCCAGATGATCATAGATTTCTCTTTCCTTATTCCTTACATCAACCGCTTTTTCATATCCATTCTGCGCTTCAGACAGCCTTTTTTCTGTCATTTCCAGCTGTTCCAGCTGCTTGTAAAATTCCTGCAGCTGTTCTGATCTTACCTGTAAAATTGGTGCATTTCCTGCTGTCTGCATCAGAACATTTTCCAGCTTTGCCAGTTCTTCCTTCTTTGCTTTCCAATCATTTCCAGTTTTTTCCAGTTCCAGTAGTTTCCTCTGGGATGTCTGCTTTTCCTTTGCAGCCTGATCCAGTGCCATTTCATCTGCAGTCAGCTTGTCTGCTTCTCCTGCAGCTTCCTTAAACCTGTTCTGCAGCCTCTCTTTCTCTGCTTCCACTCCCTTAAGGCTTTCCTGGGCTTCTTTATTTTCAAAAAATGACTGTTCCGCTAAAATCTTTTCCTGTTTTAACCGCTCTTCAGCCTGCTTTTCTTTTTCTATAGCTGTCTCTTTTTCCTTTGCGGACTGCATTTTACCCAGGTAACTTTCCAAACCGTCCTTTTTTTCTTTCAGATCCCGTATCTCTTCTGCCAGTGCTTCACAGCCTTTCGCCTCTTCCTGCGCCTCTGCTTTTTGCAAAACAGCCTTTTGGACTGCAGGTTCCAGCTCCTCAAGCTGCATTTGCCTGTCTTTTAGCTGCTCTTTCATCCTCTGTCTCTGCTTTGCTTCTCCAAGAACCTTATTTTCCTTCTGTATCTCTTCATCGATTCCATGGATCTGATCTTTCAGGCTTTCAAGTGTTCCCTCCTGCCGTCCTATAACCTCTGTCAGAAGTTCGATTCCCCGAATGGTCTTTCCCTCAAATTTTGCCTTTTTCAGCTCTTTCCATTCACTTTCTGCCTGGGGATCATCACTGATACTGGCACCGTCCAGATATTGGCTGGTGCTGCGGCGCATCTCATCATACTCTTTCCACTTTCCCTTTACCGCATCCCGCAGCCGGTTCTCAATATCCTGATAGATACCGGTATGGAAGATCTGGCGGAATATCTCCCCCCGTTCTGTAGTTCCTGCTAAAAGAAGCTTCTGGAAATCTCCCTGGGCGATCATAGCAATCTGGGTAAACTGACGGTAATCCAGACCCATTAGCTCTGTAATGGCTTTTGTCACCTCTCTTGTTTTCGTCACAGGCGGCCGTCCGTCTGGAAAAACAAGCTCTGCCTCTGCTTTTTGCAGGGTAAATCCCGTTCCTCTGCCCTTTGGACGAAGATATTCCGGGTTCCTTGTGACTTTATAATCTTTTCCCTGATAAATAAAGGTCAGCTCCACATAGGTAGGCACATCATCCGATGCATATTTGCTGCGAAACATCCCTGTTTCCCTTACATTTCCGCTGGCTTCCCCATAAAGAGCAAAGGTAATGGCATCAAAAAGGGTGGTCTTTCCCGCGCCTGTATCACCGGTGATAAGGTAAAGCCCTTTTTCTCCCAGCTTTTCAAAATCAACCACTGTTTTTTCCCCATAAGGCCCAAAGGCACTTATAACCATTTTTTGCGGCTTCATTCTTTCACCTCCCGGATAATATTTCGTACAAACTCTTCCTGAACCTGGCTCATAGGCTGGTTATTCTGCAGCTCATAAAACTCCATGAACAGCTCCATTTCTGACTTCTTTTCTACTTCCTGGGCTGCTGTAAGCTCCACGTTTTCCCTGGTCCTGCGGTTGTCATATTCCAGCTGCATAATAT
>JBNMGK010000495.1:0-1508 GCA_050872205.1 Enterocloster sp. | reverse complement strand
CATAGCCCTGCATACATGAAGGATGCCGTCTCTGGTAGGATTGATGCCTACATTTTTGATCAGGATCTCAGAGCCGGGTACCATAAGTCCTGCTGCAATAAAGTAGGCAGCAGAAGAGATGTCTCCTGGTACATTTACTTTTACAGCGTGAAGTTCACTGGCCGGTTCAATGGTAGCAGTGGTATCTTTCGTGGTCACATGGGCACCGAACAGATTTAACATGATCTCAGAGTGATTTCTGGATACATAAGGCTCTGTAACAGAAGTAAGTCCCTCTGCGTAAAGTCCTGCTAATAAAATAGAAGATTTAACCTGGGCAGAGGCTACTTTGGAGGTGTAATGGATGCCGTGAAGGGCTTTTCCGTGGATCGCCAGAGGCGCGCAGCCATTTCCATTTACACTGACAATATCTGCGCCCATCAGGGACAGGGGTTCCATAATACGTTTCATAGGACGTTTCTGGATGGAAGCGTCACCTGTTAAAGTTACGTCAAAGTTCTGTGCAGATAAGATACCGGAGATCAGGCGGGTAGTAGTGCCGCTGTTTCCGCAGTCCAGTATGGTTTCCGGTTTTTTAAGACCATGAAGGCCATTTCCATGTACCAGGACCAGATCTCCTTTATTTTCAATGGCAACGCCCATACGTTCAAAACAGGAGATAGTAGACAGGCAGTCAGCTCCCTGTAAAAATCCTGTGATCTCGGTAGTTCCCTTTGCAAGAGAGCCGAACATTACGGCACGGTGGGAAATGGATTTATCTCCCGGAACTGTGATCTCTCCCTTTAATGGGCCTGATTTTTTAAATTCCATATGTTTCCTCCCAGACAGGTAGACCTTACAGTCTTACCATTTCGTATTTATAATATTCCAGCCGTTTCCAGGCTGCGATCATAGCTGCTTCATCATAAAATTCGATCTTTAAGGCACCTTCGCCCCGTTCTCTGTTATTATTGATACCAATATTTTTAATACTGATGCCTTTGGCGGCCAGAATAACTGCGATGGTGGAGATGGCACCTACTTCATCGGCTACATCCACAGAAAAAGCATAAGAAGGTTCCACAGAGCCTTTGGCCCGGTCGGTAATGGTATTTCGGTAGTCTCTGGACTTTTCAAACAGCTTATAAATGGCGTCCCCCTGATGTCTCTTTATTTCAGAAAGGATGTCCTGAAGGGAACCGATATAGCGCTCTAACATATCTGCAATAGGTTCCACATTGGTCATACAGATCTGTTCCCACATTTCAGGGGAGGAAGACGCAATACGGGTAATATCCTTAAAACCGCCTGCAGCCACCCGTTTCATGGTTCCGGCAGGTGAATCCGCATCCTTTACCAGATTCACCAGGCTGGAAGCAACCAGATGAGGCAGATGACTGATCGCTGCCACCACTTTGTCATGCTCCCTGTAGTCAAGTACCAGTGGGATAGCACCTACGGTCTGTGCTACTGCGATAATACGGTTGGCATTTTCAGCGTATTTGGGTGAAATGGTACCGGTCTCGCTG
>JBNMGK010000057.1:0-11425 GCA_050872205.1 Enterocloster sp. | reverse complement strand
GTTTGGGATAGCTGTTTACCTTATCCTTTAAGCCGACCAGATCTAACAGTTCCATAATACGGTCATGATTTTCCTTGCTGTTCTTATTCTGTCCCCAGAATTGAAGAGGAAGGGCAATGTTATCATACACATTCAGACGGCCTAACAGATTAAAGTTCTGGAAGATCATTCCCATGTCCTTGCGCACCAGCTGAAGTTCTTTCTGGCTGAGACCTGCGATCTCCTTTCCGTCTACTGTAATAGAGCCGCCGTTGTACTTTTCCAGTCCATTGATGCAGCGAAGCAGTGTGGATTTACCGGCACCGCTCTGTCCGATGATCCCAAAGATATCTCCCTGGTCAATATGAATGGAAATATCCTCCAGCACCTGAAGGCTGCCAAATTGTTTGCTTACGTGTTCAATATTGATCATAAAATTCTCCTATCTAAATGACACAATGGGCTGCCGCAAAAGGATCCTCATTTTTCAGGATTTCTTTTACTGCAGCCTGTGTCATTGTACACCAGAACACATTCAGATGTGGGGGGATTCCGGATGCTTCTGTTTGTTTCTGTTTTCAGAAATGGTTTCGGAACGATTCTGGTCCGTTAAAGGTGTATCCTAGAATGCCGGGATAACGGAACCGCTGTACTTCTCTTCGATGTAGCTCTTTACATCATCATTCTCTAATGCAGCGATCAGAGCCTTTGTCTTAGGACTTTCTTCATTTCCTTCTTTTACAACCAGGTAGTTGATGTACTTGTAGCTTTCATCGCTGTCTGCAAGCTCTGCTGCTAAAGCGTCTTTTTCAGGATTTAAGTTTGCTTCCAGTGCGTAGTTTCCGTTGATAACTGCTGCATCTACATCGTCTAAGGATCTTGGCAGGTTTGCTGCATCCAGCTCAGTGATCTCAAAGTTATGAGGATTCTCTGCAATGCTGGTCAGGTTGTAAAGATCTTCTGTTTCTTTCAGAGTGATCAGTCCGTTGTCTGCTAACAGCTTAATAGCTCTGGATTCATTGGAACCATCGTTAGGAACTGTAATGGTTGCTCCGTCAGGAAGCTCTTCCAGGCTCTTGTAGTTATTGGAATAGATGCCCATTGGCTCTAAGTGGATGCCTGCAACTTCTACTAAGTGAAGGCCTCTTTCCTTGTTCTGCTCTTCCAGGTAACGAATGGTCTGGAAGTAGTTTGCATCGATCTCGCCGTCTTCCAGGCTGGTATTTGGCTGAACATAATCATTAAATTCAACTACTTCTACATCCCAGCCAGCTGCTTCCAGCTTTGGAACTGCTACATCATTTACGATCTCAGCATGTGGAACTGGTGTAACACCAATAGAGATCTTGTTGTCATCGCCTTCTGGAGCAGGAACTTCGCCTTCAGCTGCTGCCTCTGCCTTGGTCTCCTCTGCGCTGCTTTCAGCTGCTTCAGAAGATGCTGCTTCGGTGGCTGCCTCAGTTGCTGCTGCGGTAGTCTCTGCTGCCTTGCTGCCGCATCCTGCAAGAACGGTAATTGCTGCTGTTGCTGCTACTGCTAATGATAACCATCTTTTCTTCATAATATTTGTCTCCTCTCTTATCAGGCCCTGGTGGTCTGATCTTCCTTGTTTGTGTTTGTTGCCTGTTGTCTGTGTTTCTTTTGATAGTCTGAATTCTAGCACATCCCCCTTGGTCTGTCTATTTCATAAAATCTTTATCTGGCTATAGGTAAAACCTATAACAAGCTGTTTTTGGTTATGCTATACTCTAATGAGTATGTAAATTTTACACTCAGGTTCCCCGCACTAATGTGCTCTACTGCCTGCTTTCGCAGGCGGAACCTTCGTTAATGGTCCAAGAAAAATCAGCGGACGCGCCACTGGCGCCTCCTCGACATGCCTGGCAACAAATGCCACCTGCGGTGTCGCTTGTTTTTCTTTTGGCCTCATTAAATAAGAGAAAGGTACATCCCCCATGAGCGAAACAAAGATCATCCCCACAACCGGACGGAACAACTGCGGCGGCCGCTGCATCATCTACGCCCACGTCCGTGATGGAGTTATTGAAAAACTTTCCACTGAAACAAAAGGAACACCAGAGCATCCCGTTCCCTTATGCGCCTGCGCCAAAGGTTTAAACTACCATAAAACATTTTTAGGCGAAGACCGGCTTCGCTGGCCTATGAAGCGGGTCGGCGAACGGGGAGAAGGGAAATTTGCCCGCATCAGCTTGGAAGAAGCCCTGGATATCCTTACATCTGAATACATCCGCATCCGGGATACCTACGGCCCCGGTTCCCGCTATGTCAATGACGGCTGCGGCATCAGCGCTGTTATGCGCGGCGACCGTATGATGCAGCGCCTGCTGGCCTTAGACGGCGGGTACCTTGGAGCCTACAATTCTTATAGTTCCCCCTGCATCCGTCATGCAACGGAAGTCACCTATGGCACAGATGAAACCGGTACCCATCCTTCTGACTGGCTGAACAGCCACCTGATCATACTCTGGGGCCACAATCCTGCTGAGACCCGTTTTGACAGCAGTACCATGTTTTATTTAAAGAAGGCAAAAGCAGCTGGCATTCCTATTATTGTCATTGACCCGCGAAAAAATGATACTGCTATTGCTTTAAATGCAGAGTGGGTTCCTATCCGGCCTGCTACAGACAGCGCCCTGGCAGATGCCATGGCCTACGTTATTATAAAAGAAGGTCTTCAGGACCAGGCATTTTTAGACAAATGCTGCCTTGGCTTTGACGCAGCCCATATGCCTGAAAGCGTGGATCCGTCTTTTAACTGTCTTTCCTATTTAATGGGTGAAACCGACGGCATTCCCAAAACACCGGAATGGGGCGAAAAGATCACAGGTATACCCGCAGAGACCATCCGTGATCTTGCTATCCGCTATGCCACTGCCAAACCGGCTGCCATTATCCAGGGATACGGCGCACAGAGAAATGCATATGGAGAGCAAAGTGCCCGCGGCGCTATCCTTCTTGCCTGTCTCACTGGAAATGTAGGGATCAGCGGCGGCTCTGCAGCCGGTACCGGAGACTGCTCTACCCATGAACTGCCGGGATTTCCTGTACCGGACAATCCCTATAACCGCCTGCTTCCTGTTTTCCTCTGGACGGATGCCGTGAATCATGGCAGGGAAATGGATGAATATGACGGCATCCGCACCTGTGATCAGGGGATCTTTGATAATCCAACGGGTGTTACTCTGGACTCTGACATAAAAATGATCTTCAACCTGGCAAGTAATACCCTTATAAACCAGCATGGTGACATTAACCGCACCGCCAAACTATTAAAAGACACTTCCAAGTGCGAATTTATCGTCTGCTCTGATCTGTTTATGACTGCCAGCGCCAAATTCGCTGACCTGCTTCTTCCAGGCGTTTCCATGTTTGAGGAAGAAAACATTACAAAACCATGGAAATTTACAGAATTTCTGGGATTTAATAATAAGGTTATTGAGCCCTTATATGAATGTAAGACAGAATATGAATGGATCAGAGAACTGGCAAAGCGAATCGGTTTAGAAAAAGAATTTACAGAAGGCCGTGATTACAGCCAGTGGATGCGCTATATTTACGATGATCTGCGCACCAGAGAACCGGAGCTGCCGGAATATGATGAATTCCGTGAAAAAGGCATTTATAAATTTGAAGAAGGCCATTACCCCATT
The DNA here is from genome assembly GCA_050872205.1 of Enterocloster sp. Lineage (GTDB taxonomy): Bacteria > Bacillota > Clostridia > Lachnospirales > Lachnospiraceae > Enterocloster. The sequence goes on along the minus strand of JBNMGK010000057.1, from coordinate 7,775 downwards.
TCCTTTGAAAAAGAGGTAACAGACCCGGAGCATTATCCATTTCCAACGCCAAGCGGAAAGATCGAGCTGTTTTCTACCAAATTGTGGAAAACTCCTATGAAAGACTTTATGCCGCCTATTCCACGGTATGTAGCGCCGCCGGAAGGGCCGGAAGATCCGCTGACCAAACGCTTCCCCCTGCAGTTATCCGGCTGGCACACTAAATGCCGCACCCATACAGTCCATGACAATAACTTAAACTTACGCAAACTGGATCCGCAAAAACTCTGGATTCACCCGGAAGATGCCGCAGCCAGAGATATTCATGACGGTGACATGGTACTTGTATACAATGACCGCGGCCAGGTAAAGATCCCGGCCAAGATCACTGACCGTGTCGCCAAAGGCGTCACCACCCTTTCCCAGGGCACCTGGTATACACCAGATGAAAACGGCATAGATACACGGGGCTCTATCAATGTACTCACCTCCCAGCGGCCTACTCCCTTTGCAAGAGGAAATGGTCAGCATACGAATCTGGTGGAAGTGAAAAAGCTGTAGATACCTGGTAAAAGAATACTCCTCGTTAATCATATTGACTAACGAGGAGTATCTTATATTAAAAATCCTATATTTTTATTTATTACTTTTTAAGCAATTATTTGAGATATCATCTCACATTCTGTCCTATAATTTTGCTTTTATAAATTTATACCTAAAAAGAGGATCTCGTCTTTTTGAATATCATTACAAAGTCACAGATCCTTTCACTTGTCCCACGGCAGACTGCCTGTGCTTCCTCACTGTCTGTTTCCGGGTCTTCACCACATACATCCACACCAATAAGCTGTCTATTCGGTGTCTGCTGCATATAAATATCTATAAAATGTAAAACCTGGTCCAAAGCCACATCTCCCTGATCCCAGTTTGTCTTTCCTTCCGACTCTGATAAAATATCTTTATCAATGGAGATGTACAATGGTAACGGTACCTTTTCGTCATTTCCTGTGCCAGTCACATCACACTGTCCACAAAGTTTCTGTATCCCGTCCAGCTTTTCCACATTTTGAAGAAATTCTTCCTCAGAAATCCAGGTTACTTTCCTGAGCAGTTCTTCCCCGTCTTCTGCCAGCTCTTTTTTCGTTTCTTCCATGGCAGACCGCGGCGGTCCCACCAGAATTACATGCTTTAAATTCTCGTTGGTTTCCAGTGCTTCCCGGATCCAGCCGCCACAGGATAAGATTCCGCCAAAGGCCGGCCTCTGCATATCTGTGTGATGGTCAAATACTAACAGTTCAAAGGGTACTTTTACCAGCTCCAGCCACAGCTTTGTCAGATAATGATAATTGCCGGAATCTAAAAAATGCAGTCCTTCCGGGCCAAAAAGAACGATCCGCTTTCCGATCTCTTCCTCTGCCAGACTGTCACAATAGCAGTTGGTTCCCGGAATATCCTGGCAGCCCAGCTGGGAGATCACTGGTTTTGCAGATGCGTTTCCTACTCCTGCTTCTGCCACTTTCTCTGCTGTTTTCTGCTCCAGCGCCGCCTTCAGCCCCTGCATTTCATAAACTCCGCTGAAATTCATGATCACGATATTACTCTTCATATTTAAAACCGCCCTCTAACCACTTACAGAACCTGCCACTGGCAGCTTCTTCCAGATGCCTCACAACAAAAAAGCTGCAGCTTCTAAGAAACTGCAGCCATTTTCATTTCACAACTATTACTTATTTCTCAGCAATTGCTTCGATCTCGCAAAGAACGCCCTTTGGAAGAGACTTAACTGCTACGCAGCTTCTAGCTGGCTTAGAAGTAAAGTACTTAGCGTATACTTCGTTGAATGCTGCGAAGTCGCCCATATCTGCTAAGAAGCAGGTGGTCTTGATAACTTTGTCATAGCCGCTTCCTGCTGCTTCCAGGATAGCTCCTACGTTCTTGCAGCTCTGCTCAGCCTGTGCAGCGATGCCTTCTGGTACAGTGCCGTCAGCTGGATTTACTGGGATCTGACCGGAAGTATAAACAATACCGTTTACTTCAAAACCCTGAGAATAAGGTCCGATTGCGCCTGGTGCTTTTTCTGTGTTGATTAATTTCATTTTCAAATCCTCCTTTGAACTGTGATGTTCACATCATGTATCCAATATTATAGTCAACCTTTGTAAATATTGCAATGTTTTTATACATGTACACATTTAAATTAAGTAAAAACATACATGATTATTTTTTATAAGTCTAAATAATTTTGTAAAACATAGTAACTTACATATTTATAAGCTGACTATTTATTCATAAATATACTCTATACTATTTCATAAATCTATTAACTACTTTATACTTTTAACGTTCCAAGAAGGTATTCTCTGCTATTCTTCTCCGGCTCTTCCAAAACCAGTTCCAGAAAATGGTGCAGCGTCTGCCCCACTTCTTTTCCTGGCTTCATTCCGGCTTTTATCAGGTCATTTCCAGTAACAGCAAGCATTTTTAAGGAAATGCAGTCACCGTCTGTGCGGATCTCATCCCGCAGTGCGCCAATCTTCTCAAGCTGCTTTACCGCCATACTTTCGGTATTCTTTGCTGCCGCTTTTGCCAGACACAGCTTGATATTTAACAGATCATCAAACAGTTCCGGCTCCATCTGGCTCATGACCTTGCGGATCTGGGGTTTACTTTCAATCCCTGGAACAAATTCCAGTTCCGCTGCCGTTTCCAGCGTACACATTTCATCTGTTTTTTCATCTGGAAGTGCCATTTCCCCGCAAATGGACTTCTCGATCCAGCCAGTCAGCACCTTTACCTGGTAAATGGTATCATTATCCAGTTTCAGATCCCGTAAAATACGCACCGCCTGCTCCGGCGTTCCTTTCCGTAAAAACAAAGCCCAGCGAAGGGCCTTTTTAGCAGGAACAGTGATGGGCATATCTGCAAGCATTTCTCCCATTTTGTGGAATGTTTCCGAAACATAAGGGCTGATACCTGCTTCATACACCAGTTTCATGGTCTGTGGCCGGTCACTTAAAAGCAGCTTGGTCAGTTCCACCTGGATACGCTCCTTGCTTACATGGATCAGATTAGGAGCGATCTGGGTGATTGCCTGTTTTGTAGCAGCTTCGATCTCAAATCCCAGCTGGGCAGAAAAACGGATGGCCCGCAGGATACGCAGGGCATCTTCTGTAAAACGTTCCGTTGGATTTCCAACGCAGCGGATCACTTTCCGTTCAATGTCTTCTCTGCCGCCAAAAATATCCATCAGGCCTGTATTGTGATTATAAGCCATGGCATTAATGGTAAAGTCACGACGCTTTAAATCTTCTTCAAGAGAAGGGGTAAAAGTAACAGTATCCGGGTGTCGGCCATCTGTATAATCACCGTCCACCCGGAATGTAGTTACCTCATATCCCTCTTTTCCAACCATAATGGTCACAGTGCCATGTTGTATGCCTGTATCCAGTGTCCTGGTAAAAAGAGCCTTCACCTGCTCCGGTCTGGCACTGGTGGTAATGTCCCAGTCCCCCGGCTCTCTTTTCAGGATCATGTCCCGGACACAGCCGCCTACTACATAAGCCTCGTAACCATGTTCATTTAACCTGTCAATGATCATTCTTGCAGGTTCCGGGATATTCATTTTCATATTAATATGCTCTGCCCCAGTAAACCATCTTCTTAGCTGGCTTTCCGCAGCATACACACTTATCAGACAGAGTTTCCTGCTCAAATGGCATGCATCTGGAGGTTGCGCCGGTTACTTCTTTAATCTTGTCTTCGCATTCCTGGCATCCGCACCACATAGCCTTTACGAAACCTGGCTTTGTGTTAATGGTCTCAACAAACTCATCCCAGCCTAAAGCGGTATAAGTGTGGGCATCTCTGTGCTTTCTTGCCTTCTCTAACATGTCATGCTGGATGGTATCAAGCAGTTCTTCTGCCCTTGCTTCTAACTCGTCCAGAGAAACAACAGTCTTTTCGTGAGTATCACGGCGGACCAGAACAGCCTGGTTGTTTTCCATATCCTTAGGTCCGATCTCTACTCTTAACGGGATACCACGCATCTCACAGTCAGCAAACTTCCAGCCCGGGCTCTTGTCACTGTCATCTACCTTTACAGAGAAGCCGGACTTGATCAGACGGTCTCTTAACTCAAATGCCTTGTCTAATACGCCTTCCTTCTTCTGCTGGATCGGAACTACCATGATCTGTACAGGAGCAATTCTTGGAGGCAGAACCAGACCATTGTCATCACCATGTACCATGATGATAGCGCCGATCATACGTGTTGTCATACCCCAGGAAGTCTGGTAAACATGCTTTAATGTATTGTCTTTATCAGTAAACTGGATATCAAATGCCTTTGCAAAGCCATCACCGAAGTTGTGGCTGGTACCGGACTGTAATGCCTTGCCGTCATGCATCAGGGACTCGATGGTGTAAGTAGCCTCTGCACCTGCAAATTTCTCCTTGTCAGTCTTCTGTCCCTTGATAACCGGGATCGCTAAAACCTGCTCACAGAAATCAGCGTATACATTTAACATCTGAATAGTACGTGCCTCTGCCTCTTCAGCGGTTGCATGAGCAGTATGTCCTTCCTGCCATAAGAACTCTCTGGAACGAAGGAACGGACGTGTTGTCTTCTCCCAACGAACAACAGAACACCACTGGTTGTATACCTTTGGAAGGTCACGGTAAGAATGGATGTCTCTTGCATAGAAATCGCAGAACAGAGTCTCAGAAGTAGGTCTTACGCAAAGTCTCTCCTGAAGTGGCTCTAATCCGCCGTGAGTTACCCACGCAACTTCCGGTGCAAAACCTTCTACATGGTCTTTTTCCTTCTCTAACAGGCTTTCTGGAATGAAAATAGGCATGTACACGTTCTGTACACCTGTCTCTTTAAATCTGCGGTCCAGTTCCTTCTGGATGTTCTCCCAGATCGCATATCCAGCTGGTTTAATGACCATACAGCCCTTTACGCTTGCATAATCGCACAGCTCTGCTTTTTTAACCACATCGGTATACCACTGGGCAAAGTCAGTGTCCATGGATGTGATCGCTTCTACCATTTTTTTGTTGTTTGCCATGATTTTTCTCCTTTTACATTCTTTAAAACATGTACTCTCGGAACCTTTTTGTGCTTGATTTTGCGAGAAGATTTTTTGTCAGTTGTGCCCGAATTTCTGAGGCGTACGCGGGGCGTACGTTGATGAAATTTGGGTGCGGCTGGCGGAAAATCGGCCGCAAAGGCAAGTACAGGAAAGGTTTTGAGAGTACATAAAACCAAAAAGAGCCATCCGATCCCATGCATCAACTTACTGCAAGGGACCGAATGACTCGGCGGTACCACCCTTCTTAGTTCCTGCGAAAAAATGTTGAGGCAAATGACTTTTTACCTCTGCAGAAACCCTCTTGTTTATCCTCTAACGCAGGAAATACGCTGCATTTATCACACAGGGCTCCAGGGCAGGTTGGGTCACGCTTTCGTAAGGAACTTCCACCAGTGTTCCTCTCTCTGTAACGGGCTTTCTGACTTAATGATCCCCTTCAACGCCTTTTTTCATGGAATTTCATAGATCCTCTTTGATTTTCGTCGTTTCCTTTCGATTTTACGTCAGAACAGGATTTTTGTCAATGGTCCGGGAACCTGTTGTTCTGGCTATTGTTCCGGCTGTTATCCTGACCGAACTGTTCCACCATGTCCTCGATCAGCAATAACCCTAACGGCCCCAGAAACAGTCCTGCTATCCCAAACAATTTCAGCCCCGCATAAACCGCTCCCAGCGTCTCAAAAGGTGAAAGTCCCATCTGACCGCTCATAAGATGCACCTCCAGGAACTGGCGCATAAAAGTACAGATCAGATATAAACCGGTTAAGATCAAAGCTGTTTTCCAGTTTCTCATTACGACCTCAATAACCGCCCAAGGCACCAGCACCGTTCCTGTTCCTAACACCGGAAAGGCATCCATGATCCCGATCCCCATTCCCACAAGAACAGGACATGGATTTCCCACCAAAAGCATTCCCAGTGTACATAAAAAGGAAGTAAGTAAAAATATAATCCCCTGGCTTTTAAACCATACTTTCCCGGTGCTTACCAGCCGGTCACCGATCAGGCGCAGTTCCCGGCTGAAGGCAGAGCGGTCCCGCCGTTCTTTTAACTCTTCCATTTCCTGTAAGCTTAAAATGGCACTGCAGAAAGAAAACAGGCTTATAAATCCAATACGACCTATAACTCCAGCTGTATAATAAGAGCCTGCCATCAAAGAGGGCACGGATTTTTCCTTTACATACTTTGTTCCCGCTTCGATCATACTTCCTGCCACATGGATCCCCCAGCCGGGATCAAGTCCAAACCGCTTTTCAAGCCCGGAACATTTTTCCTCCATCCAGAAATAAAGCCCGTCCAGCCATACTGGCAGCTGGTTCATCAGGGTAGAAGTCTCTTCCCAGAGACGGCGGATTCCCATAGTCAGAAGGAAACTACCAAGAACTGCCAGAGACAGCAGCTGCACCGTACCGATCAGTCCCAATGACGGTTTCCATTTTTTTCCAAATATCCGTATTGTGATCCGGTGCTGCAAAAAACGGGCTGACGGCCGAAGAAGCAGTGCCAGTGTATACCCCAATAAAAGAGGAACCACAAGTGGCAGCAGGTATTTAAGACCTGCATACACCATTCCTGTGATTCCTGTTATAATAAAAAATTTCTTCAGTTTCTTTCCCGGCTTTTCCATGGACTCACCTGTTTTTTGATCTGTACTTCCTTTGTACGTTCTTATTATGAGTCTTATGGACGGGAATTATTCACCGATTTTGAACGCATTCAGATATTTTCTTTATCCATTATGCAGTTGCATTTTCACTCTCTTCCGGCTTCTCTTCGTCTTTGCACACATCTTCCAGATATGCCAGCGCAGCCCTTAAACAGCCGTCAACGCCAACTAAACTGCTGTCTACACAAAGATGATAATTCTGGGCTCTTCCCCAAGTATTTCCAGTATAATACTGGTAATAATCACGGCGCTTGCGGTCAACAGCACGGATCTTCATTTCCATATCCTTTTCATTGACGCCTTCTTCCGGCTCAAGCTCCATCAGACGTTTTATGCGCTGCTTCATTTTTGAATAAATAAAAATGTTCACGCTGTCTTCCAGGATCATATCCGCACAGCGGCCTACGATCACACATGGACCATGGGAAGCCAGTCTGCGGATCACATTAGACTGAGCTACAAAAATCTGATCAGACATAGGCACTTTATAAAGTTCAGAAAAAGAACGATGGATCTTGTGATCCAAAGGATCATCCTCGATCACATGCTCATCATATTTGCGGAATGCTTCTTCTGCAATGTTAATATCATCTGCTGCCATGGAGATCAGTTCCTTGTCATAAAAAGGAATCCCCAGCGCCTCCGCCAGCTTCACACCCAGTTCTCTTCCGCCGCTGCCGAATTCACGGCTCACTGTAATCACCTTATTCATAATACTTTTCCCCGCTTTCTCCTTGGTAACTGCTGTGCTGATAGTATAGCACATTTTTACTTCTAATGTGTGCTCATTTTCAGTCTTTTTTACTTTCTTCGCTCTCATCCCGAAGATAAAATACCAGATCACTTGGATCCGCATCATACAGCTTAAACACTCTGTTTAACACCGATAATTTACTTTGCGTGCTGGTATGTGTCCATACATAGATCCCATCACCAATTTCTGCACTTTTGGAGAAAGCAGAAGCACTGGTACTGAAATGCGCTGCAACATTGTCTTCATTGGACACTGCAAGTTTTGTAAGAATGGTTTTATCCTC
>JBNMGK010000283.1:0-3874 GCA_050872205.1 Enterocloster sp. | reverse complement strand
TCAATAGACTGATATACAGTTACGTCTGCTCCCATGTAGTTGGTAGTCTTGCGGGCCTTACGGGCTTTGTCCTTCTGCTCCTTCATAGCTGCTGCGAAGCCTTCTTCATCAACGGTGCAGCCTTTTTCTTCTAAGATCTCCTTAGTCAGGTCTACAGGGAAGCCATAGGTATCATACAGCTTAAATGCATTCTCACCGGAAAGAGTCTTCTCACCGGCAGATGCCATAGCATCTTCCATTTCAGCTAAGATTGCCAGACCCTGATCGATGGTCTTGTTGAATTTATCTTCTTCCTCGGTCAGTACCTTAAAGATCATGGACTGCTTCTCTTCCAGTTCTGGATATCCATCCTTGGAAAGTTCGATTACAGTCTTGGAAAGCTCTGCAAGGAACTTGCCTTCGATGCCAAGCTTTCTTCCATGACGTGCTGCACGACGCAGCAGGCGGCGCAGAACATAGCCTCTTCCCTCATTAGAAGGCATAATACCGTCAGAGATCATGAAGGTACAGGACTTAATATGGTCTGTAACAATACGAAGGGAAACGTCAGTTTCATGATCTTTCTGGTATTCCTTATGGGAAAGAGCACATACTCTGTCTAACAGAGCCTTATTGGTATCTACAGTAAACAGGGAGTCAACGTCCTGAACAACAACTGCCAGACGCTCCAGACCCATACCTGTATCAATGTTCTTCTGCTTCAGTTCAGAATAATGACCATGTCCGTCATTGTCAAACTGGCTGAATACGTTGTTCCAAACTTCGATGTAGCGGTCACATTCGCAGCCTACGGTACATCCTGGTTTACCACAGCCGTACTTCTCACCTCTGTCGTAGTAGATCTCAGAACATGGGCCGCAGGGACCTGAACCATGCTCCCAGAAGTTGTCCTCCTTGCCAAAACGGAAGATTCTCTCTGGTGCAATGCCGATCTCCTTGTTCCAGATATCAAATGCTTCATCATCATCCTGGTAAACAGAAGGATACAGGCGGTCTGGATCCAGTCCAACCACCTCTGTTAAAAACTCCCAGGACCAGTGAATTGCTTCTGTCTTAAAGTAATCACCGAAGGAGAAATTTCCTAACATCTCAAAGAAAGTACCGTGACGTGCGGTTTTTCCGATGTTTTCAATATCACCTGTACGGATACATTTCTGGCAGGTGGTCACTCTTCTTCTTGGCGGGATCTCCTGTCCGGTAAAGTAAGGCTTTAAAGGTGCCATACCGGAGTTGATCAGCAGAAGGCTGTTATCATTATGCGGTACAAGTGAGAAGCTCTTCATTGCCAGATGGCCCTTGCTCTCGAAGAACTCAAGGAACATACGGCGCAGCTCGTTCACTCCGCGGTACTGTGGTTGTTTCACTTTTTTCTTCCTCCATTATATAAATTTGATAGGGTTTTCAGTAAATATTTCAGGACAGCAAAAATCCGGGCAGAACAGACCGCGCCTGTGAATGCCCTCCTAAAACAAACCATGTATATAAACTCATAATCGGAATTTTACCATATAAGCGCTGAATTAGCAAGAGAAAATGACTCCCAAGCTGTGTCAGGAGTCATTTTTTCACTGTAATATATCTCTCTTTAATTTTCTTCCGCTAACGCATCACACCTTTTTGCCAGCTCATAGGCACGTTCCCTGGTCTGGTTTACCATGCTGGAAGCATAGGATAATCCATTTCCTGTTTTACCGGAGCTGTCTGCTGCATCGGATTCTCTTTTCTTCAGCCAGTCTTTTTCTTCATTTGCCAGATTTAAGGCTTCCTCCTGGGGAAGAGCTTCTAATAAGGCATTATATACCACACTTAATTCTCCGTCCCACATTTTTAATTCTGTTTCTGCGGAGGTTTTGGCGGAATAAACATTGGAGTCTGTCTCCTGTTCCCGTGTTTTCTGTATCTGGCTGTCTAATTTTTTCAGACGTTCTGTATAGCTTTCCTCTTCCGGCTCTGCAGACAGCACTACTGCCTCTGCATCTTCCGCCGAAGCTGCTTCCTCACTGGTCACTTCTTTTTCCTGTACCGGTTCCTGGCTTTTTTCTCCTGTCTCTTCAGGAACAGTCTCAGGCTCTGCTTTCTCTTTTCCAACAGCTGCATCAGCTGAAAGCACCTGTACCTGCTGTTCCTGGGGAGTACGTTTCACAACGGAGCTTGTATAACTGGTAATGGTCAGTCCTGCTACCAGGATACAGCCAATAATGACCCATACCCTTCTGTCTTTCATATATTCACATCCCTGTCTATGATCTATAAAGTTTCTTCCCTGACAATTAAAGTTACCTGCCTGAAGGGAAGTATTTTTCAGTCATACAGTACCATAAAATCAGGCACTTGTGAATACCATTCTGAAAGGAGTAATATATTGTAAGATTTGCGTAAAAATTGAGCAGAGGCAAATGCCCCTGCTCAAGCATATTAAAGGGATAATCCCTCGTCTACCATTAAATCCGTTCCGTCTGCTGCCGTAGTTGCCAGCTGGTCACACCGTTCATTCTGGGGATGTCCGGCATGGCCCTTTACCCAGATGAATGTGACCTGGTGGGGTTCCTTTGCCTTTAAAAGGCGCTTCCACAGGTCGATATTTTTTACCGGTCCGCTTTTACCCCGGTTCCAGCCTTTGGCGATCCAGCCGGTGATCCAGTTCTGGTTAAAGGCATCTGTAAGATATTTTGAGTCTGAATACAGCTCGATCTTACAGGGGCGGTTTAAAGCTTCCAGGCCTGCTATGGCTGCCATTAGCTCCATACGGTTATTGGTGGTCTTTTTGTATCCTGCAGATAAGGTTTTTTCATGTAACTGACCATTTTTATCCACATAGTGCATAACCACCCCGTAGCCTCCTGGTCCGTCCGGGTTTCCTCTTGCTGATCCATCTGTGTAAATCTTTACTTCTGTCATTTTTCTGTACTCCTGTTGTTATTACATATACCAGAACATGATCTTCCAGTATATTTATCGATTCCATTTTTCGCAAAGAGCCAGTATCTGCTCTGTAAAACGGGTCAGATCCTGATTTGCCCCGCCCTGGTTGCGTGCGATCACATCCATAAGCATCTGTCCTGCATCCACCAGTCTGGTGTAAACTCCTGTTGCCTTTCTGGTCGCCTGAGTTTCTGCCTCTACCGGAACCGGCTCGGTCTCCCTGATCCATACGCCCTTTATCAGGTCAAATTCTGAGCCGGAATAAGGTGCCTTGGCTGTAAGCCCCAGCTGTGTATTTAAAGCATCGGTGAGAGATTCACAGGACTCGTCATTTCCATGTATTACAAATACATATTTGGGCTTTTGTTCAAAGGCTGCAGCCCAGGTAAGAAGGCCGTCCCTGTCTGCATGGCCGCTGATGCCGTCCAAAGTCTCAATATGGGCTTTTACATCGATCTCTTCACCAAAGATCTTTACAGCCGGAGCGCCATCCTGAAGCAGACGGCCCAGGGTTCCTTCTGCCTGGTATCCGGCAAATACCACGCTGCATTCTTCCCGCCACAGATTATGCTTTAAGTGATGGCGGATACGGCCTGCATCACACATACCTGCTGCAGAAATGATCACCTTTGGCGTCATATCAAAGTTGATATTTTTAGATTCTTCACTGGTAACAGAAAGCTTTAATCCCGGGAAATCAATTGGGTTGATGCCCCGTTCTACTAACGCCTTTGTCTCCTCATCATAGCATTCCACCATATTCTGTTTAAATACATGAGTGGCTTCTACTGCTAACGGACTGTCCACATATACCTGGAAGCCGTCATGGCCGGTAACCAATTTTTCTTCTTTAATATGGCGGATCATGTAAAGAAGCTCCTGGGTCCTGCCTACTGCAAAGGCCGGGATCACTACATTTCCCTGGCGGTCTAAGGTCTGCTGGATAATACGT
>JBNMGK010000110.1:0-7683 GCA_050872205.1 Enterocloster sp. | reverse complement strand
GGATAAAGAAGAACTGGCTGCCTATGCAGCCCAGACTCCGTTATGGGGAAGTGCCTATGCTATGGATATAGAAGCAATGGCAAAATTAAAGATCCCGTCCATGCTTTTTGGACCATGGGGGAAAGATATCCATACCCGGTGGGAGCGCGTAAATAAAGCCAGTTTATATGAAAAAACGTCGGCTGTATTAAAAAACTTCATCGAACAAATGTTTGATAAATAAATATGAATGTGGTATACTAAAAAGCGCAGGGAGAAATTTGCTCTGCGCTTTTGATCGTTTATTTCAGGAAAAGGAGTTACACCATGCCAAAGCAGTATATAAAAATACGCGGCGCAAATGAACACAATCTTAAAAATATATCTGTAGATATCCCCAGAGATGAACTGGTGGTTTTGACCGGACTTTCCGGTTCCGGCAAGTCATCTCTGGCTTTTGATACCATTTACGCAGAAGGTCAGAGACGCTATATGGAGTCTTTGTCTTCCTATGCAAGACAGTTCTTGGGACAGATGGAAAAGCCGGAGGTAGAAAGCATTGAAGGTCTTTCACCAGCTATTTCCATAGATCAGAAATCTACCAATCGAAATCCTCGTTCTACGGTAGGAACGGTGACGGAGATCTATGATTATATGCGTCTTCTCTATGCACGTATCGGTATTCCACACTGTCCAAAGTGCGGCAGGGAGATCCACAAGCAGACCATTGACCAGATGGTAGACCAGATCATGGCTATGCCGGAGCGGACCAAGATCCAGCTGTTGGCGCCAGTTGTCCGTGGAAGAAAGGGCGAACACGTAAAAGTACTGGAGCAGGCCAGAAAAAGCGGCTACATGCGTGTGCGCATTGACGGAAATCTCTATGAACTCTCCGAAGAGATCAAATTAGAGAAAAATATTAAACACAACATTGATATTATCGTAGACCGTCTTGTTGTAAAAGAGGGAATTGAAAACCGTCTCACAGACTCCATTGAAACGGTTATGTCCTTAAGCAATGGTCTTATGACCGTAGATGTGATCGGTGGGGAGCCGGTGAATTTCAGCCAGAGCTTTTCCTGTCCGGACTGTGGCATCAGTATTGACGAAGTAGAGCCTCGAAGCTTCTCCTTCAACAACCCATTTGGCGCATGCCCGGAGTGCTTCGGTTTAGGCTATAAAATGGAATTTGACGAGGATCTGATGATCCCGGATAAATCCCTTTCTATCTCCCAGGGCGCTATCGTAGTTATGGGCTGGCAGTCCTGTACCGATAAGGGAAGCTTTACCAGGGCTATTTTAGATGCCCTGGCAGAAGAATACCACTTCAGCCTGGACACACCATTTCAGGATTATCCACAGGAGATCCACGATATTATCATCTATGGTACCGGCGGCCATGAGGTAAAAGTCCGTTATAAGAGCCAGAGAGGTGAAGGAATTTACGATGTAGCTTTTGAAGGCCTGATCGAAAATGTAAACCGCCGCTACAAAGAGACATTTTCAGAAAGCTCTAAGGCAGAATATGAAACCTATATGCGGATCACCCCATGTCCGGCCTGCAAGGGACAGCGACTGAAAAAGGAATCTCTGGCAGTTACAGTAGGCGGTCTGAACATTTACCAGGCTACCAATATGTCTATTGTAAAATTCAAGGAATTTATGGACGGACTGACACTGACACCTATGCAGCAGACCATTGGTGCATCTATTTTAAAGGAGATCAGGGCACGTATCAGTTTCCTTATTGATGTGGGACTGGATTATCTTTCCCTTTCCCGTGCTACAGGCACACTTTCCGGCGGCGAAGCCCAGCGTATCCGCCTTGCTACCCAGATCGGTTCCGGTCTGGTGGGAGTGGCCTATATACTGGACGAGCCAAGTATCGGACTTCACCAGAGAGATAATGATAAATTGCTGAAAACCTTACTGCACCTGCGTGACCTGGGAAACAGCGTTCTGGTAGTAGAACACGATGAAGATACCATGCGTGCAGCAGACTGCATTGTGGATATCGGACCTGGAGCCGGTGAACATGGTGGACAGATTGTTGCAGTGGGAACTGCAGAAGAGATCATGAAGAACCCGGATTCCATAACAGGTGCTTATCTCAGCGGCCGTCTGCAGATCCCGGTTCCGTCAGAACGTAGAAAACCAACGGGCTGGATCACAGTGCGGGGTGCAGAAGAGAACAACCTGAAAAAGATAGATGTTTCCTTCCCGTTAGGTGTGATGACCTGTGTGACCGGTGTATCCGGTTCCGGCAAAAGCTCTCTTGTAAACGAGATCTTATATAAATCCTTTGCAAAGAAATTAAACCGCGCAAGGACCATTCCAGGAAAGCATAAATGCATTGAAGGAGTCGAGCAGTTAGATAAGATCATTGCCATTGACCAGTCACCCATTGGACGTACACCACGTTCCAATCCGGCTACCTATACAGGCGTATTTGACCTGATCCGTGACCTGTTTGCCTCTACTGCAGATGCAAAGGCAAAGGGCTATAACAAGGGAAGATTCAGTTTCAATGTAAAAGGCGGACGGTGCGAAGCCTGCTCCGGCGATGGTATCATCAAGATCGAGATGCACTTCCTTCCAGATGTATATGTTCCATGTGAAGTCTGTGGCGGAAAGCGTTATAACCGTGAAACACTGGAGGTAAAATACAAAGGAAAGAGCATTTACGATGTTCTGGATATGACTGTGGAAGATGCCCTGAAGTTCTTTGAAAATGTGCCTTCCATTACCAGAAAGATCCAGACATTATACGATGTAGGCCTTGGTTATGTTCGTCTGGGACAGCCGTCTACAGAGCTTTCCGGCGGTGAAGCCCAGCGTATCAAACTTGCTACAGAGCTTTCCAAGCGCAGCACCGGAAAGACCATTTACATTCTGGATGAGCCTACCACAGGACTTCATTTTGCCGATGTTCATAAGCTGATTGAGATCCTTCGCCGTTTATCCGATGGTGGAAACACAGTTGTTGTCATTGAACACAACCTGGATGTGATCAAAACAGCAGATTATATCATCGATATCGGCCCTGAAGGCGGTGACAAGGGCGGAACTGTCATTGCCAAAGGAACTCCCGAAGAAGTGGCAGAAAGCCCGGTTTCTTATACAGGAAAATATGTGAAGAAATATCTGGAACATTGATAGAAATCTTGCACAATAAATAATATCAGATTTCAGAAGTCAGGACATAGCAGTTATAAATAATCCTTGACTTCTGAAATTTTTTTATTTAAAATACTTAGGAACCGAACTAATTAACTCGAACTAATACCAACAATATTAGCAACACTATTAATAAAAAGGAGTCCCATATCTATGGATACCGGAAAAGTCATCAACAAAATCTCCAACCGTCTGCGCCGCAGATCGGTTGCTATTCAGGAAAAACTGGGGATGAGCGGAGCTCAGGGGAATATTTTAAATTATATCCTGGTAGACGGCAGAAAACGGCCGGTTTACCAGAAGGATATTGAAAAAGAATTTGGCCTGCGTCCGTCTACGGCTACGGAAGCCCTGAAAAATCTGGAAGCAAAGGGCCTGATCTGCCGTATCAGTGAAAAACAGGACGGCCGTTTAAAACGGATCGAATTTACATCAAAGGCAGAAGAGGTTCGTCATCTTATTTCCAGCGAGATAGCAGAGTCAGAAAGCATTTTATTAAAAGGCATTACAGAAGAAGAAAGAAGGATCTTCGTTGAAATTGGAGAGCGGATGCTTAGAAATCTGGATGAAGCAGAATAGAGAAACTGAACAGAAAGGAAGTAAAACATATGGAACAACAGAAAAAAGACACCAATGACCAGGAACTGATGCGCTCTATGAAAGTATCAAAAGCAGTTGCTGTTATGGCGATTCCAAGTGTCATCAGCAGTCTGGTCACAGTAGTTTATAATATGGCAGATACATTTTTTGTAGGTCAGACAGGAGATGCCCTGCAGGTTGCAGCAGTCAGCCTGACCAATCCTATTTTTATCCTTCTTATGGCCTTTGCCAACATGTTCGGTATGGGAGGAAGCGCGGTAGCTTCTATGGCAATGGGAGAAGGAAAGCCACAGAAAGTGAAGAATACCACCGCTTTTATTACTTATGCCAGTTTAGCAGTAGGTGTTATTGTGGCAGTACTCTTATTTGCATTTATGACACCCATTTTACATATTTTTGGTGCAAACACAGAAACATATGAATACGCCAAAGGCTATATCCACTACATTGCCTGGGGCGCACCCTTTATCATCTGGTCCGCTGCAGCCAGCTTTGTAGTCCGGGCCGAAGGCGCCAGCAAAGAGGCTATGATAGGAAGCATGGTGGGAACCATTGCCAATATTGTATTAGATCCATTATTTATTACAGGTCTGCATATGGGAGCTGCCGGCGCAGCCATTGCAACCACCATTGGAAATATCCTGGCAAGTATGTACTTTGTATGGTATTTCTTAAAGAAATCCGGTCAGCTGTCCATTCTCCCAAAAGACTTTACCTTAGGAGAAAATATTCCTCAGAGAGTCTGCACTACCGGTTTTCCAACTGCTATTTTTTCCGTTCTTATGAGTGTTTCCACCATTGTAGTCAACCAGATCCTGGTAAAATATGGAAATGCACCAGTAGCAGCCATCGGTATTGTCTTTAAGGCAAATATGTTCATTACCTTTCTGCAAATGGGACTGGCAAATGGAGTACAGCCGCTGTTGGGTTACGGCTATGGAGCTGGAAATATCAGCCGCTTCCGGGAAGTAGAGCGATTCACAAAGGTCTGCTGCCTTATAGTGGGAATTGCAGCCACACTTCTGTATTTTATAGGAAGAGAGCCGATTATCCGCATGTTCATCAGTGATGATGAAGTAGTTTATTACGGTGTGAAAATGCTCATTGCGTACATGATCTCCGGTCCAGTGATCGGTATGCTTTTTGTAAATATGAACTGTCTGCAGTCTGTAAATCATGCGCTGCCTGCAACCATTCTTTCCGTTATGCGTCAGGGCGTGCTTCTGATCCCGCTGCTGTATATCCTACAGATGATTGGTGGTCTGGACGGCGTTATTTACGGTCAGGCCATCACAGACTGGATCACAGTACTGTTATCAGCAGTATTCTGGAGAAATATAAGAAAAAAACTGTAAAATAGTTAGATGAATGCAGTCGTCAGATCAAATCGCGATCTGACGGCTGTTGTTTTTACCTTCTGCAGTAAGGGATTCATATAAACGGTGACTGATAGAAAGCACAGTACGTCCATTTCCCGCCCGGTCTAAAGCAGAAAGTACAGTTTTTTCTGTATCTGCATCCAGATTTGCAGTGATCTCATCTAACAATAGAATTCGTGGATCAGCTGCTACGGCTCTGGCAATAGAAAGAAGCTGCCATTGACCCTGGGAAAACAGCCCGGTTTTACAAAGGGTGTCGTATCCATCTGGAAAACTTCGGATCACATCATCAAGTCCTGTAAGCTTTGCAGCTGCTTCTACCTGTGCCTGTGTAATATCAGGGTCAAATAAGGTGATCTGGTCGCGGATGGTTCCAGGAACCATAGAGAAGCTCTGCTCTACACAGCTGATGATCTTCCGGCGTCTGCTGTCAGGAAGAGAGTCTGCAGGCTGACCATTAATAAGCACCTGACCGTCCTGAGGTCTGTAAAGTCCTAAAAGCAGCTTGAAAATGGTACTTTTTCCGGCACCAGTACGTCCGGTTAAAGTAACCTGTTCCCCCTCTTTTACAGAGAAACTAAGTCCCTGCAAAATATACGGGTCATTTTCCTCATATCGGAAGGTGACATTTTGCAGTTCTACGGTATTTGAGATCGTATCTTTCCCTTCTGTTATTTCATCCATGGTCTGACTTGTGTTTTCTTTTGCCACTTCCCGTTCCGGCAGTCTTAAAAATTCATTGATCCGATGAACGCCTGCAGCAGCAGACTGAATGGTCTGTATCTCCATACCAATGCTTTCAAGAGGGGTAAATACCTGTGTAATATAGGAAATAACAGCAGCTGCAGTACCGGCAGTCATACCGAAAAACAGCTGGATCTCACCACTTCCAAAGGCAGATAAAAGCATGACAACGGCTACGGTAAAGGCATTGAAGGTCAGGATAACAGGGGAGTAAATGGCATCATAAAAGCTGGTCTTATCCACTGCTGCATAGCTGTCATCCAGAAACTCACCATATTTTTCTTCCATATAGGCTTCTTTGTGAAGATTATGGATGGTACGGATACACCGCAGCGTTTCCGGTACATGGCCTGAAGCCTTAGCAATGGCAGCGCGGTTGCTTAACTGGGATGCAAGCATACGTTTTTGTACATGACGGGTGTAGAAAAATACAGCCGGAAGCACAAAGAGAAGCAGGATGGCCAGACCGCGGTTTTTTATAAAGATCACAAAGAAGATACCGCAAAGCTGGCAGGCATCTGCAAACATGCTGATGATACCAGAAGTAAAAAGCTCCTGTACAGTGTCCACATCTCCTACAAACCGGGAAGCAATGGTGCCGGAATCATGGGAAACAAAGGCATCTGCAGGTAAAAGGCTGACTTTCTGGCACAAAACAGTACGTAAACCGTGAGTGATCTTCTGTCCGAAGATGGTTAAAAGGCTTTCACGAAAAGACTCTGCAGCCCCTGTTAATACAAGCAGCCCAAAGTAGGACGCAGCAAGTGTGAGAGGAAATGATTCTCCTGCAGTAAGGCAGTCAATGGCTTTTGCCAGTACCAATGGAGGCAAAAGCGCGAAAATGGCAGATCCAAGTACAGCGGCAAACAAGGCGATGCACATGGTCGGATCCTTTTTTACAGAGTGCAGAATTACCTGCAGTACAGGATTTTTAGCATTTACATAGTTATGTTCAGTGGTTTTCATACAGACGCAGCCTCCTTTCCTGAAACTGATTTTTCAGCGGGACCAACCTGAGAGACAGAACCAGCCTGCAGCTGATATAATTCACGATAAGTAGCATTATCTTCCAGCAGCTTTTCATGGGTGGAGAAAACGGCCTTTCCATTGTCCATCCAGATCACGCAGTCTGTCTCAGAGAACAGGTATAGAAGGTGAGAGATAAGGAAAATGATACTGTCCGGGACCAATGCTTTCAAATTTTCAAATACTTCTTTTTCCGTTGTCTGATCCAAAGCGGAAAATGGATCATCTAAAATAAGCACAGGACGTGGATGTGCCAGTGTACGGGCCAGAGCCAGACGCTTTTGCTGTCCGCCGGAAAGACGAAGTCCTGTTTCACCGGTAACGGTATCCTCCCCCTGGGGCATCTGGCGAACCTCTTCATCCAGGCACACAGCCTTTAAATATTTCCAGAGATCTTTGTTATCCCCAAGTAAAACATTATTTTTAATAGTATCACTTAATAATTCCGGTTCATGTCCCAGATATCCCACAATAGAATTTCGTACATCTGGTGATAGAGTAGAAAGCTCAGCTTCGTCAAATTTCAAAGATCCCAAATAAGGCTGTTCACAGAGGAAAGTGCGCCCCAATGTGGATTTACCGCAGGCAACAGGTCCTGTAATGCCAATGATCTCTCCAGGAAAAACATCAAAATCCAGATTCTGGAATAATGGCGCACTGTTTTCATAAGAAAATCCAAGATCCTTTGCTTTTATACATCCAGCCTGGGACTCAGGCAGAGGAGTGTCTTTTTTCCCTGCTGTCATAAATGGAAGGATACGCTTCCAGGACACCCGGG
>JBNMGK010000437.1:0-2123 GCA_050872205.1 Enterocloster sp. | reverse complement strand
GATGGAGGCAGAATAGAGACCTGAAAATGGTCTGAGCATGACAAAATAGAATAAAAGCGTTATTCTGATAAATAAGTAACGCGTTGACAGCAGAAAGCAGGTGGGGCAGAAGAAAAGTCTTACCTGCTTTCTTCCTTTTTTAAGGTAGAACTTATTTTAATTTAATACATGTTATGAAAATAAAGGAGGACAGCATATGTCTTAATTAATACAAGATATAGCAGAACAAACCAAAGAAAAATAGAAAAAACAGGAGGTTTTTAGAAAAATGTGCCTAAAAAATAAAGAAAAACTTGTGAAAAAGTTAAAAAATTCTAAAATACACTTGACTTATATTAATACATGGTGTATGGTTATTACACCATACAGTTGCAGACAGGAGAGGAGGCAACACTGTGAATAAATTATCAAATAAACCTTTGTATGATCAGGTATTTGACCAGATCAAAGATATGATACGCAGTGGAGCTTACCGCACCGGGGACCAGCTTCCCAGCGAGAAGGAACTGATGGAACGTATGGGAGTCAGCAGAGTAACTGTCCGCCAGGCACTTCGCCTTTTAGCTGATGCAGGTATTATTGAGACCCGCAAAGGAAAGGGAAGCATCGTCAGCGTAGACTGGAAAAACCTGCTGGATCCAGGAGAGTTAAAGGACCAGGCAGAAAAATACTGGCGCCAGTTTGAACTCTCCACAAAAGCCAGAAGGCTTATTGAACCTGCTATTGCAAAGCAGGCAGCTCTTGTGGCTACACCGGAAGATATTGCCAGACTGGAGCGCATCCACGAAAATGACCAAGTGGTGATCGAAAGCCCTAATCTGTATATAGAAGAGGGCAGAGGACTTCAGTCCTTTCACGGCTGTTTATGGGAGATCTTAAAAAATCCTCTGTTAGAGCCGGTATGGAACGCAGTTGTCCTTCCTTCCAATGAGATTCGTACTCTGCCTCTTATCTTTCCTGTAGATCAGGAATCAAACAGAGAACAGGTACGTATCCAGCATGGAAACATTCTGGAAGCAGTGAAAAAACATGATGGGGAATATGCATATTTTCATATGTTAGTCCACTGCGACTGGATCTTTAATACATATAAGCAGTATTTTGATGAATTCTGCAGATAAAATTTTATAGAAATTCATGCTATCCGTAGTTATCTTTATCTGGCTGTAATTTTCCCGGACAGTGCAGGGCCCGTGCCGCCTGGGGATTTAGCATTATACAATGAAGGTGTTGACAAACACATTCAGTTTTACATCATTTTGGAGGTGCAGTAATGAAGTACGATTTTAATAAAGTACAGGACCGCATTGGCTCTGACTCCATTAAGTGGGAAAAACAGCTGAAATTTGGCACCCGGACAGGACTTCTTCCTTTCTGGATCGCTGATACCGACTTTGCAACATTGCCGGAAGCAGTAGAGGCAATGAAGAAACGTCTGGAACATCCGGTTTTTGGCTATACCACTACCGGAGAGAGAACTTTGGAAACAGTAAGAGGCTGGTATAAGCGCCGTCATCAGGTAGATCTGCCTGTCAGTGCTTTTTCTCCTTCTGAAGGTGTTGTTACATCTATCTGGTTCTCAATCCGCGGCTTTACACAGCCGGGAGACGGGGTTTTAGTGTTTACTCCTGTATATGACCCATTTTTCGCTGTGATCAACAACCAGGGAAGAAAACAGGTTGACTGTCCACTGGTTTACAGCGAAGGCCGTTACACCATTGACTGGGAAGATCTGGAAAAGAAATTAGCAGGCGGTGATGTAAAGGCAATGATCTTCTGTAACCCGCACAACCCGGTAGGCCGTGTATGGACAGAAGATGAGGTCAGAAAGATCGTAGAACTGTGTAAGAAATATTCCGTATGGCTGTTCTCTGATGAGATCCATGGAGACGTAGTCCTTTACGGACATCAGTATACTTCTGCTGCACGTTTCGCTGATGTGTACGATCATATGCTGGTCTACACCGCGATCAGCAAGACCTTTAACATGGCAGGCCTTCATTCTTCCTGTACCATTATTCCAAATCCGGAGTACAAGAAGATCCAGGAAGACACTCTCCGCCAGGCATGGCTTATGAGCCCTAACTGCATGGCAAACAGTGCCATTGAAGCCTGCTATACAT
>JBNMGK010000405.1:0-2395 GCA_050872205.1 Enterocloster sp. | reverse complement strand
GTATGAAAGAGGGGGCATGCATCCGGCGGATGAGGAAGACGTACCTGTATTTGAGGGACGTTTCAATATCGGAGTTGTCAGTCTCCACCTGCCTATGATCTTAGCCAAAGCAAGGCAGGAAGGCCGTGATTTTTACGAAGTTTTAGATTATTATCTGGAACTGATCCGCAAGATCCACATCCGCACCTATGCATATCTGGGTGAAATGAAAGCTTCTACCAATCCACTGGCATACTGCGAAGGGGGATTTTACGGCGGCCATTTAGGACTGCATGACAAGATCAAACCATTGTTAAAAACTGCCACTGCATCCTTTGGAATTACCGCTTTTAATGAGCTGCAGCAGCTGTACAATAAGAAATCTTTAGTAGAGGATGGACAGTTTGCGCTGGAGGTTCTGGAGCATATTAATAAAAAGATCGATGAATTCAAAGAAGAGGACGGTAATCTCTATGCTATTTACGCTACACCGGCAGAGAACCTTTGCGGTCTTCAGGTAAAGCAGTTCCGTAAGAAATACGGTATTATTGAAAATGTATCTGACAGAGAGTACGTCAGCAACGGTTTCCACTGCCACGTAACGGAGAACATCACCCCCATCCAGAAGCAGGATCTGGAATACCGCTTCTGGGAATTAAGCAACGGAGGCAAGATCCAGTACGTCAAATATCCGGTAAGCTACAACAAAGAGGCTATCCGCACCTTAGTCCGCAGAGCCATGAGAATGGGATTTTACGAAGGTGTAAACCTGTCACTGGCCTACTGTGATGACTGCGGCCACGAAGAACTGGAAATGGATGTATGCCCGGTCTGCGGTAGCAAAAACCTGACCAAGATCGACCGTATGAATGGATATTTAAGCTATTCAAGGGTAAAAGGTGATACAAGATTAAATGAAGCCAAAATGGCCGAGATAGCAGAGAGAGTAAGCATGTAAAAGCAAAGAGGAAAAACAAGCGCCGCCCAAAAGGCGGCATTTGTTTTTCCTTTGCTTTTAACGAACGATCCGTCTGCGACAGCAGACAGTGGAGCGCGATTAGCGCGTGGATCGTGAGTCTGCAGCCTAACGAGCAAACTGCCTGCGATAGCAGGCGGTGGAGCGCGTCAGCGCGGGTTTGCGAGTCTAAAAGCCTAACGAACGGCCCCAAAAATCAATACGGAATGATCTTAGAAGCAGATCCCCCATCCAGATATAAAGTCCAGTCCCCGTGTGTTTTTAACATAGTAGCAGGAACCTGACCGTTTGGTGTCTGGGTCAGTGTGTTGTAAATAGCTTCTGCTTTCCGTTCACCAGGAACAGCAGAAAGGATGTGTTTGCATTTTAAGATCTGCTGTACAGTCATGGAAATAGCCTGGGCTGGTACATGGTCTGTATCAGGGAACCAGCCTTCACCAACCTGCTGTTTCTTGCAGCGTTCATTTAAGTCAACCACTTTATAGCAGTCTGTACAGTCAAGGTCAGCAGGCGGATCATTAAAGGCAATATGACCATTTTCACCAATTCCGATCAGTCCCACATCAGCAGGCTGTTTCTTCAGTTCTTCACTTAAACGGGTAATATTTTCTTTTACATCCCCTTCACCATTTACAAAATAGGCACCTTTTAAGGGAGTTGGAAGCTGGGCTACAAAACGCTCCTTTAAATACTTGCGGAAACTTGCAATATGGCTTTCTGGAAGTCCCACATATTCATCCAGATGGAACATTTCTACTTTGGTCCAGTCTACATCCAGTTTTACCAGTACCTTTAAAGTTTCAAACTGGGAAGCACCTGTAGAAAGGATCAGTCTTGCGCAGCCATTAACCTCAATGGCATGGTTTAAAAGCTCTGCTGTATGACGTGCAGCTGCAGCTCCCATTTCATCTGCTGTTTTTTCAATTACGATCTTCATTTGATCTCTTTACCTCCTACAAAAATCTGTTTGATATTAATATCATCGTCAAAAACAAGAAGGTCGGCATCTTTGCCTGCTGCAATAGAGCCTTTGCGGTTGTCGATCTTCATCAGCTTCGCCGGATTTAAGCTCATCATGCGTACTGCATTCTCCAGGGAAGTACCAGCCAGTTTATAAAGAGTCCGTACGCATCGGTCGGTTGTGCATACACTGCCTGCAAAACAGGTGCGGTCAGGCATTTTTGCAATGCCATCTTCGATGATCACTTCCTGTCCTTCCTTTAAGCTTCCAAGAATAGATTTTCCTTCTCCTGCGCCTGCACCGCGCATACTGTCTGTGATCAGGGAGATCTTGCTGTTATCCTTGCATTTTAAGATCATTTTTAAAAGATCTGGAGGAAGGTGCATTCCGTCTGAAATGATCTCTACAGAAAGTTCATCAAAAAGATAACCGGCTTCTACTACGCCCAGGATCCGGTAGCCGTTTTTACGGGTAATGGT
>JBNMGK010000382.1:0-2620 GCA_050872205.1 Enterocloster sp. | reverse complement strand
TCACACCGGAAATATAGACCATGACCAGGCTGCCTTTAAATGGAAGAGATACCCACAGCATCATTACAGCTCCCGTACCGTAAAGCGGCAGCATGGGAAGCCGCAGAAAGCCCCGGTTTACAAAACGCCGTTGTTTCAAAGACACATAAGCAGACTCAAAGATCCACCCGAAGAAACAATATATATAGAAGAAACTCAGCCATTGATACCATGTGTATTCGTACATATGTTGTCCATCCTTTGTTGTATTATTGTGAGAGAGTCCACTCACGAACACGCGCTGACGCGCTTTACTGCCTGCATTCGCAGGCGGTTCGCTCGTTAATGGCTCAAGAAAAACAAATGTCTGCTTCGCAGCCGCTTGTTTTTCTTTTGGACTCATTATATCACCACTTCACTACCCGGTCGATCAATTTTTGCTGTTCTTCCGAAGAACGTGTCAGGTAGATCCGCGTTGTCTCAATACTTTCATGCCCCATGAGATCCGCCAGCAGGGAAATATCATTAAACTTCTCTAGAAAATTCTTTGCAAACCGGTGCCGGAAAGAGTGGGGATAAACCTGCTCCGGCGGGATCTTGTACCGCTTTGCCAACACTTTTAACTGAGAATGGACACCTCTGGCGGTGATCACCTGTCCATTCCTTCCTGTAAAAATATAGCCGGAAACGATCTCACGCTTTTTAAGCCACATTTCTGTTTCTGCACAAAGCATAGCCGGAAAATAAATACGCCTCATTTTTCCACCTTTTGAATATAGATCCATCATCCCCAGCTTTACATGTTCTGCCTTTGTCTTTAAAAGCTCACTGACCCGCATGCCCGTTGCGCCTAAAAAGCGTACTACAAAATACCAGAACCAGTTTTCATCCCGTTTCAGCTTCTTTTTTAGTATCTCATAATTCCTTTTAGATATAACATTGTCCAGAAAGGTCTTCTGCTGGTATTTTACGGCAGGAAGTTTAAAAGATGAATTTTCCAGATATTGTAAAAACTGATTAATGCCATGGATATACACATTTACAGTAGCAGGCCGGTAATGCTCCAAAAGCCATGTTTTGTGGGCCTGTAGACTTTCCGGGCTGATATTGTCAGAATGGGAGAGAAAGTGGCGGACAGCCAGAAGATAAATACGGATCGTATTGTCAGAAGCTCCTTTTCGGAGCAAAAATTCTTTAAACTGAGTCAGTTCCCGGTTATCAGGGGGTAGTTTGCCATAGCCCGTATCTTCAGAAATGGTGTTGTCAGTGAAAATAGTAAATGTAGTTTTCATGATCTTTGCCTCCGCAGTCACCAGTTTACCACCTGGTTTACGATCCGGTACTGTTCCCGGCTGCTTCGCCGCAGGTAGATCCGTGTAGTCTCGATACTATCATGCCCCAAAAGATCCGACAACAAAGCAATATCCGGGCAGACTTCAATAAAATTTTTCGCAAAACGATGCCGGAAAGAATGAGGATACATAACATCCGGGTCAATGCCATAGCGGACAGCAAACACCTTTAACTGAAAACGGATCCCGGAAGCCGACAGCGGGGCACCGAATCGGTTTAAAAATAAGATCCCGTCCTGGCGTTCATTAAATCCGGGCCATTCCTCAAATGCCTTCCGCAAGGCAGCTGGAATATACACTC
Source organism: Enterocloster sp. (assembly GCA_050872205.1). Lineage (GTDB taxonomy): Bacteria > Bacillota > Clostridia > Lachnospirales > Lachnospiraceae > Enterocloster. The sequence goes on along the minus strand of JBNMGK010000382.1, from coordinate 988 downwards.
TGCGCAGCTTGTTTCCCTTAGAATAAATATCCCGGTACCCCTTTCTCACATCTTTTACCTCAAACAGCACCAGCTCGCTGATACGCACCCCGGTAGCAGCCATAAGCCGCATAAGGAAATAATAATTATAATCTCCGTCTTCCCATAACCGCTGCTTCAAAAACTCATAATCCGCCTGACTGATGATCTGCTCCAGAAATCCCTTCTGCTGTACATGCACCATAGAGACCGGACACAGAGAACTTTCCCGATACCGCACAAAACAGTTCATAGCCCGAAGCCGCAGATTCACGGTCTGTGGCTTATAACGTTCGATAAGAAATACCTTATAAAGCTGCAGATTTTTATCCGTCAGCTGAGAATACAGCCCGTAAAACTGTTTCACAGCATAAGAATAAGCCGTGATCGTCTGATCCGACATATTCTTCTCCACCAGGAACCGCCGAAACTGCGCATACACCCGCTTCCTTGACGTGCTCACATCATGTTCACTCATCTGTTCTGTCATAAAAATATCCTCCTCAAATATGATAAATTTTGCAGAAAACCTGCATTACAATCCTAGAAGATATTTTACAAAAACGCTACCAGGTAACGATCCTGTCAATGATCTCACGCTGTTCCTCAGTAGACTTTGTCAGATAGATCCGTGTTGTTTCAATACTTTCATGCCCCATGAGATCCGCTAACAGGGAAATGTCCTGGAACCGTTTTAGAAAATTTTTTGCAAACCGGTGTCTGAAAGAGTGGGGATACATAGTTTCTTCCGGTATCCCATACCGCTTTGCAAGTACCTTTAACTGGCTGCGGATCCACCGGGGCGAAATGGGATCACCGCGTTGGTTGGTAAACAGAAAACCAGAGTCTATATGACGAACTTCAGACCATGCCAGTGCCTCCTGACACAATTTTTCCGGAAAATAGATCCGCCGTACCTTTCCGCCTTTTGTATACAGGTCCATATATCCCATTTTCAAATGTTCCTGCT
>JBNMGK010000301.1:0-3732 GCA_050872205.1 Enterocloster sp. | reverse complement strand
GGGAGAAAAATGATGACAGAAGAGAATTTTGAGCGAACTACCCCGGAAGCAGTGGGGATTTCCAGTAAGAGCCTGGAGCGCCTGATCGAAGATCTGGAGCAGGTAACAGAGATGCATGGAATTATGGTCCTGCGCCATGAAAAAATATGCGCAGAGGGCTGGTGGACGCCTTATGCGCCGGGGATCCGGCACAGTCTCCATTCTTTGAGTAAAACCTATTCTGCCACTGCAGTGGGGATTGGGGTAACAGAAGGGAAAGTCTCGTTAGATGAGAAGATCCTTTCTATTTTTCCAGAGAAGACACCAGCGGATCCAGGTGAATATCTGAAGCAGCTGACGGTAAAAGACGTTCTTTGTATGGGAAGCGGAATGGAAAGACTTCCTGAGGTGACGGAGAATTGGCTGCAGGCCTATCTGGCAGTTCCGATCAAGCATCGTCCAGGAACTGCTTTTCAATACAACAGTGTGGGATCCACTCTTCTTTGCGCGATTGTAGAGAGAAAAACGGGAATTCCTGTAGAGGAATATTTAAAAAGCAGGCTGTTTGATAAGATTGGCATTGATAGCGATAATTTTTTGTTTGAGCGTATGCCGGACGGTACAGTTTTTGGCGGCGGGGGATTTTACGCCACAACAGAGGATAATCTGAGGCTGATGAAGCTTTATAAAGACGGTGGAGTCTGGGACGGCGAACGTATTTTGTCGGAAGAATATGTGCGGCTGGCAATATCAAAGCAGATCGATACCGCCACAGAAAAAAATGGAAATCCCGAAGCCACGGACAATTTCCTTGGTTATGGGTTTCAAATCTGGATGTGCCAGCCGAAAAATGTATATCGGGCTGACGGGGCAATGGGTCAGTTCTCCATTGTATTTCCGGATCAGGATATGATAATTTCCCTGAATGAAACGGCCTCTAACGCCCACTGGGCGCAGAATACATTGGATGAAATATGGAAGTTTGCCAGAGAAGTCCGGGAAGAAACACTGCCGGAGGACGAAGCTGCATCCATGCATCTGAAAGAAAAATTATCTCATTTGTCCCTGGAAGCGCCTCGTCGGGAATGCAGCCGTAATAGAGAAAAAGAGGCTGAAATAAACGGAAAATGCTATTTTGTGATAGAAGGGCGTATGGGCTTTGAAACAGAGATCAAAAATTCTCATGCAGGATTTAAACCTCTTGAAGGAATAACGGAATTTACCATGAGTTTTGTGCCTGGAACATGCGAAATCAGATTTTGCCAGCAGGGAAAGGAGCATAAAGTTCTGATCGCCACAGACGGATCATGGAGGTGGAATCGGCTTAAACTGGCTGGAAGGATAAACAGCGAGCTTTGTTTAAGCGGATACTGGGAAGATAAAAACTGCTTTTTGATCCGTGCAAGGTGGGTAGAAACCTGTTATGAAAATGAACTGAGGTTTTGCTTTGAAAAAGACCAGGCGCATATGAGCAGGATGAATAAAGTGGGACGTTATATGACATCGCAGCCGCTTACAGCAACAGCGAAGCGAGCTTGAAAGTGAAAAGAGGTGGTTTTAAATGCTGAATAAGATCATGCTGATCACATATCCTGATTCCATGGGACATGACTTAAAAGATCTGCGTCATATTTTAAACCGGTATTTTAAAGATGCGGTAAAAATGGTGCATATCCTGCCGTTTTTTCCCTCCAGTGGGGATCGGGGTTTTGCTCCGTTAGGATATGAAAAGGTATCAGAAGAGTTTGGTGACTGGGAAGATATCCGTATGCTTTCAAAAGAATATCCGTTGATGTTTGACTATATGATCAACCATATTTCTGCCCACAGTCCTTATTATCAGGATTTTTTAGAGAAAAAGGATCAGTCGCCTTACTGTGGATTATTTATCCGTTATAAGGATTTTTGGGAAAATGGAATGCCGACCCAGGCAGAAACAGATGCTATTTATAAGCGAAAACCCAGAGCACCTTATGTTATGGCACAGTTCGCGGATCAGACCCAGGAAGCAGTCTGGTGTACTTTTGGAGAGGAACAGATCGACCTTAACATGGAGACAGAGGAAGGAAAACGCTTTCTGGAGGAAAACCTTCGCTGGCTGGTCAGACACGGTGCATCCCTGATCCGCCTGGATGCTTTCGCCTATGCTGTAAAACGACCGGGAACTTCCTGCTTTTTTGTAGAACCGGACATCTGGGAGCTTCTTGGAAGATGCGCAAAAATTGCAGCTGAGGAAGGTGCACAGATCCTTCCGGAGATCCATGAACATTTTTCAATCCAGCAAAAGCTGGCATGCCGGGATTATTATGTATATGATTTTGCACTGCCAATGCTGCTTTTACATGCCATTTATTTTAAAAACAGTGAATATCTGAAGCATTGGTTTGAAATATGTCCGAGGAAGCAGTTTACAACGCTGGATACCCATGACGGAATTGGTGTAGTAGACGTCCGTGGGCTTTTGCCGGATGAGGAGATCGAGGCTGCGAAAGAGCATTTGTTTCGGTATGGTGCTAATGTAAAGCGTGTTTATAATACGGAGAAATACAATAATCTGGATATTTATCAGATCAACTGTACCTATTATTCCGCTCTTGGGGATGATGATAACGCTTATCTTTTAGCCAGAGCGATCCAGTTCTTTGCGCCAGGTACGCCTCAGGTCTATTATGTGGGACTTCTGGCAGGAAAAAATGATATTTCCCTTCTGGAAGAGACGAAGGAAGGACGAAATATCAATCGTCATTATTATACGGAAGAAGAGATCGGACGGGAGGTTGAACGTCCGGTAGTAAAGAAACTTCTGGAACTTATGAAGCTTAGAAATGCACATCCTGCATTTGACGGTGAGTTTTATATGCTTCCATGTAAAAAGGATCAGCTGATCCTTGGGTGGAAGAATGGAGACAGCCGGATCGAGCTGCATGGGGATCTGGGGACGAAAACGTTTGAAATTATTTAAAATGATTGGATAGTATAAACATGGCTGGCCTGTTTTGAGGCCAGCCATGTTTAATGATACGTTTATTTAGCACTCTCGTAAATGAGTTACAGACATTTTTTAATAATATCTGGATCGTTTAAGCAGAGATCCAGCATTCTGGAAAGAACACCGCTATAACCGGCGCCAAGCGCTTTTGCCTTAGCGAGAGTTGCTGGTGTTACGCGGAGTGTTACGGTCTGCTTACGGCGTTCATTTTTTCTCTCATCGGATATACGTCTGAAATTTTTTAAATCTTCATCGGATAATTCCGGGCAGTCTTCATCGAAAGTAATGGGCATTTTTTCTGCCTTTTCTAACATTTTGAGTTGTTCTTCTGTTGGTGCTTTTTTAACATCCATATCAGTAATTATCATAGTATGCCTCCTTTTCACGTTGCGTTGCACGCCGGGCTGAAATAATACGTATGGCATCATACATTTCTATACGGTTATCATCGCCAAAAACAAGGATTGCGGTACCGAAATCAATACCGTGTTTGGCGATATTCTTTTGTTCTTTATTATCATCCCATTCAAATTTCATTTATAATATTCCCCTTTATAATTATAATATATCATTTTAAGCACAAAATGCAACACATTATGTATTACATTTATGAGCCTTAATAAATGTCTTCCTCACACTTTTTTCACACTCTCATCAAAATCTGGTCAAAAAATCCCTTTATAGTTTAAGCCAATGAAAGATAAGCAAGAGAAAATTGAAAAGATTAAAGGATAAATAAATCAAAGGAGCGATTTTATGAAACT
>JBNMGK010000492.1:0-1551 GCA_050872205.1 Enterocloster sp. | reverse complement strand
TTTATAGATATATTATATCCACATTAATGCAAAAAACAAGGTCTGCATCCAAAAAATCCCCCTGTCGTATTCAAAATACGCCAGAGGGATTTTCATCATATACAAGTGATACATTTTCCAATATTACTTTGCAAACAGCACAGCTTTATAATGACGCTCCAGTGTCACTAACAGGATATTTCCCAGTACACCGATAGCCAGGATCTCTCCGATCCCTACAGTCAGCATGGCGTATGGGATCAGGTCTGTGGAGCCGTAGGCATAGCGCAGTACCCATGGAACAATAATGGTATTGGAAAGGATCGGCGGAACGCATACCAGCCATTTGTTCTTCTTTCCAAGATAGTAAGAACCAACTGCTCCGATGAGAGTTGCAATACTTCCAAACACTACATCCAGTGATGCTGCGCCGCAAAGCAGATTAGCAAGGAAGCAGCCAATGGTTACGCCTGGAACTGCACTTGATAAAAAGTACGGCAGTACGCATAAAACTTCTGAGACTCTGAACTGGATCGGGCCAAAGGCAATAGGTGCAACGATCATGGTCAGCACCACATAAAGGGCTGCAATAAGCGCACTCTGGGTAATAAAGCCAGTTCTTGTTTGGTAATACTGTTTGTTCATTTTTCAATTCTCCTTTAGTTTTGTTTTACGAGTGGAAGGTCACGAACACTCGGCACATTTTAAGGCGGTGACCGCCTCTAAAGCCCTATTCGACCTTGTTTTTGCGGGCTTTACAACGGGTAGAAGTATAGCACAGCAAAAACACAAAATCAAGGTCACACTTAAATATTCCGCTTTAACGATAATAACTTATCCTTCCAGGCTCTCTGCGATCTTACGCGCTACATACACGCCGCTTGCAGATGCATGGGAAAGGGAATGAGTCACGCCGCTGCCGTCACCGATGATGTAAAGGCCTTTGTGGCGGCTTTCCAGGTTCTCGTCTACATCTACTTCCATGTTGTAGAACTTAACCTCTACACCATAAAGGAGAGTATCATCATTTGCAGTTCCTGGCGCAATCTTATCAAGGGCATAGATCATTTCGATGATGCCGTCTAAGATACGCTTTGGAAGAACCAGGCTTAAATCGCCAGGTGTTGCAGAAAGTGTAGGAACAAAGGTATTTTCCTCAATACGCTTTGGAGTGCTTCGTCTTCCGCGGATCAGGTCGCCGAAACGCTGTACGATAACGCCGCCGCCTAACATATTGGAAAGACGGGCAATGCTTTCGCCGTAGCCGTTGCTGTCCTTAAACGGCTCAGAGAAGTGCTTGGAAACTAACAGCGCGAAGTTGGTGCACTCTGTCTGTTTTTCCGGATCCTCATAGCTGTGGCCGTTTACAGTAACGATACCGTTGGTATTTTCATTTACAACAATTCCCTTAGGGTTCATACAGAAGGGACGTACATTGTCCTCAAACTTCTCTGTACGGTACACGATCTTGCTTTCGTACAGTTCATCTGTTAAATGAGAGAACAGTACTGCAGGAAGCTCTACACGCACGCCCAGATCCACACGGTTGGACTTGGTTGGGATATCCAGTTC
>JBNMGK010000153.1:0-6115 GCA_050872205.1 Enterocloster sp. | reverse complement strand
TCTTAAGCCTTCTTCCAGAACTGCCTTCGGGCAAGCCAGGTTCAGGCGGATAAAGCCATCAGAATTCTGGACGAACATGTTACCGCCTTCCAGAAGAACTCCGGCCTTGTACGCAAAGAACAGCGGCAGGTGCTCATCTGGCTCAAAGTAGGCATTTAGATCTACCTATGCAAGATAGGTTGCCTGGGATATACTTTTCACTGCAGCGGATCAGGTGCAGTGGATCTCAAAGGAGTTCTTTAAATCTATGTCACAGATCAGTACAGAAATCGGAAAGCAGATCCGCTGCATCTTTGATATACTTTCAGAAACAGAGACTTCCGGTTATAAGGTCATGATGTACATGAATTTTAAGGATTTTGAGAATTACAAGCTGTGTGAAAATACCTACTGGGGCTATATTGAGCATTTTGACGCACTGACCAATATCCAGCTGACCAATCAGGACAGCCCGGTAGAAAAGGCCAGTGTGCAGATCCTTGCTTCTTATCTGGATACAGATACAAAATGGGGACTGTTCAATGGTTTTTCCAGCCGTCCTATGATGCCTATTGCCACAAAAATGCTGTTCTCAAAAACAAAACTCCCGGAAGACGAAGCTCTGATGCAGAGCTTAAAAGTCTCCCGGGAAGATATCCGTTTGTTAAAGCTTTATAATATGTTTACAGTGCTGTAGCTTATCCGCGGTGGTCGCACCGCTGGCACTGTGTCATTGTATTTTCGCTGTCTTCTTTATAGAAAATATCCGACCACTGGCATATGCTCTGTAAAATGGGAACAACGGATCTTCCTTTTTCTGTCAGGGAATATTCCACTCTGGGCGGGATCTCATCATAGGATTTTCTGTCAATGATCCCATTTGTTATCAGTTCTTTTAAGGTTGCTGCCAGAACTGCATCCGTGATATTGTACATTTCCTTGCGTACTTCACTGTAACGCAGTTTTTTCCTGGCAGAAAGTACGCATATGATACGTGACTTCCATTTACCCCCAAACAGCGATAATCCATATTCCAGAGGACACCGTATATCCTCTTCCAGTTTTTTCTTATACTGAGCCATAAAAAGATCACCTTCAAGCTTTCTATTATTTTCTGTCATTATAGCTTGAAGATGATCTTTTTTGAAGTTACTATCAAATTTATAAGTGGCTTTTTTGCTCTTTTTTACTGGATCTCTTTCTTGTTATCCGCACCTGGGGTGGTAACGATCACTTTTGCAGGTGTGATGATAAGAGCTCCCTTTGCAGTTGCAGCGCCCTTAAACATAGTCTCTACCATAGTCTTAAAGGTATCTACAACAGTACCCTCTGTTACATACTCTGCAGTTCCTTTGATCTGATATCCTTCCAGGCTCTGAGCATCGTATACAGAAATGGCAATCTTTCCACCATTTGCTTTGATATTGTTTAAAGTTGTCTCAAGGAAAACATCTCCTACAACCAGCTTGCCGTCCTCTGTCACATCCTTAAATGCAACCGGAACTACATTTGGCTCTCCATTTGCGCAGGTAGCAAGATCCCACATACCATTTTTTAAAACTTTGATCACTGACTCATTTAACATTGAATATACCTCCATTATCTGCTTTTGCATGTTTACAAAGCTTTTTGACAGTACTCATCTTAGCGGATCTGCTACTGTTCTGGAAGATATTATCAAATTTATAAGCCGCTATTCTTTTTCATAGTGTTCTTGTGATCATTTTTCTGTTATCGTTTTTTCTATAACCGCTCTTCTCTGTGACCATTCTTCTTTTTTACAGAAGTTTCCCGTACATTTCCGGCCGTCTGTCCCTGAAAAGTCCCCAGGAAAGGCGGTCTTCCATGAGCTGATCCAGGTCAAAGGTTGCTGCAATAAAGCCTTCTTCCTGCCGTCCCATGGATACCTGGATCTCCCCGCAGCCGTCTGTGATAAAGGATGATCCATAGAATACCAGGGAAGATCTCCGGCCTGCATTTTCTGCGCATGGCTCTACTCTTTCTTCTCCTACACGGTTGGCTGCAACTACTGGCACCAGGTTGGCTGCGCTGTGTCCCTGCATACATCTTTTCCAGTGAGGCATACTGTCGGTGGAAAGAATGGGTTCGCTGCCAATGGCTGTTGGATACAGAAGGATCTCTGCTCCTTCTGCTGCCATGGCTCTGGCTGCCTCCGGGAACCACTGATCCCAGCAGATGCCAACGCCAATTTTTCCATAGGCTGTGTCAAATACCTTAAAACCGGTATCTCCTGGTGTGAAATAAAATTTTTCCTGATAGAAATGATCATCTGGAATATGGGTCTTTCTGTAAATACCCAGAATGGAACCGTCTGCATCGATCATGGCAACCGAATTAAACAGCCTGTTTACATCTCTTTCGTAAAAGCTTACCGGAATCACTACTCCGAGGTTTGCGCAGACTCTCTGGAAGTAGCGCACTGCCGAATTTTCCATTACAGGTGTGGCAAACTGATAGTAATCATATCTGCGCTCCTGGCAGAAATACTGACGTTCAAACAACTCTGGAAGAAGGATCACCTGTGCTCCTTCTGCTGCTGCCTGACGTACCAGAACCTCTGCTTTTTCTATGTTTTCTGCTGCATTTCTGCTGCAGCGCATCTGGACTGCGGCACATCTTACGTTTCTCAATTTTGTGTTCTCCTTCTTTTCCAAATCCATTACAAAATCCGTTGTTTTTCCAACATATTTATTGTTTTCTGCCCACTGACCTTTTTATTTTCCATTACCAGAAGGGATCTGCTGGGTAATACAATGGATATTTCCGCCTCCAATGATGATGGCCTGTGCATCGATCGGGCATATCTTACGCTCCGGGAACAGCTTTCCTAAAATGTCGCAGGCCAGCTTATCATGTTTATCCTGAAACTGGGGTACTAAAACTGCTTCGTTTGCAATATAGAAATTTACATAGCTGGCTGCCAGCCGTTCGCCTGCTTCTCTGGTATCTTCTCCCGGCTCAAAAGCAAGACCTTTTAAGTCTTCTTCCTGGATGCATACCGGCTTTTCAGGAATTGGCAGTTTATGGATCACAAATTTTCTGCCCTTTGCATCTGTCTCATTTTCCAAAATTTGGTAATCTTCCATGGAAAGGGCGTACTGTGGATCTTCTTTATCATCGGTCCAGGCTAAAACCACTTCTCCCGGCTTTACAAAGGCACACACATTGTCCACATGCTCATTGGTCTCGTCCTGCCAGATGCCGTTTTTCAGCCAGATCACCTTCTCTGCCCCCAGATATTCACAAAGCTTCTTTTCAATCTCTTCTTTTGTAAGATGCGGGTTTCTTCCCGGACTTAAAAGGCATGCTTCTGTTACTAACAGCGTTCCTTCTCCGTCACTGTGAATGGAACCGCCTTCCAGGACAAAATCTCCTGCATCATATACAGGATAGCCAAGAGCATCGCAGATTGCCTCTGCCGCAGCATCATCCTTCTCCCAGCTTGCATAAAGGCCATCGACATCTCCGCCCCAGGCATTAAAGCGCCAGTTTATGCCACGAACTTCCTTCCGGGCATTTTTTACGAAGGTAGGTCCTACATCTCTGGCCCAGGCATCATCTGTTTCTATGGGAAGAATGTGGATGTTTTCTGACTTTCCAGAAAAAGCCTCTTTCACAGACTCGATAGAAGAAGGACCAGCAAGCATGAAAACTTCTTCTCCTTCTGCTATGGTTTCTGCGATCTGCGCAAAAGCTTTCCTGGCATCTCTGGCCCCATAGGCCCAGGAACCGGGGCGCTCCGGCCAGATCATAATGGTGCCTTTATGTGGTTCAAACTCTCCAGGCATGTGAAATCCGTCTGCTGCAGGCAATGTTTTTAGTCTTTCTATCTGAACCGCTTTATCCGTCTTTTCCATTTCACCGGTCATATCTGTCTTTTCTATCATCTCCATTATGCCAGTCTCCCCTTAAAATCTTCATATCCAAAGGTGCGGATCATCTCACAGTCCCCGTCCTCCTTCATCACAGCAATCCCAGGAAGAGGAATACCGTTAAATGTATTATTTTTTACCATGGAATAAATAGCCATATCCTGAAAATACAGCTTATCTCCCACCTGGATCCTGTGATCAAAGGAATAATCCCCGATCACATCTCCTGCCAGACAGGTACAGGAAGAAAGGCGGTAGGTAAACTCCTTTTCTCCAGAAACTCCGCTGTCCTTTAATGGCGGTCTGTATGGCATTTCCAGCACATCCGGCATATGGCAGGCAGCAGAAGCGTCAAGGATCAGCACAGAAAGTCCATTTTCCACAATATCCATTACCTCTGTTACCAGATAACCGGCATTTAAGGCAATGGCTTCTCCCGGCTCCAGATACACTTCCATTTCATAAGTGTCTCTTATATGACAGATACATTTTATAAGCAGATCTCTGTCATAATCATCTCTTGTAATGTGATGACCGCCGCCCATGTTCAGCCATTTTATTTTAGAAAGCCATGGACCGAACTTTTCTTCCACTGCTTCCAGCGTTTTTGCCAGATCATCTGCATTCTGCTCGCAGAGAGTATGAAAATGCAGACCGTCCAAAGCTTCAAAAAGCTCCGGCTCCGCTGCGATCTCCCGGTCAAATACCTCTTTTGTAACACCAAGCCTTGATCCAGGAGCGCAGGGATCATAAATAGCATGATCCCCTTGAGTGGAACACTCCGGGTTAATACGCAGTCCCAGGCTTTTCCCTGAAACTGCGTCTTTGTGGCGGCGAAGCTGGGCAAAGGAATTAAAGATAATGTGGTCGCAGATCTCTCCCAGTTCTTTTATATCTGCATCCTTATAAGCCGGGGCAAATACATGATTTTCCTTCCCCATTTCTTCTTTTCCCAGTCTTGCCTCATACAGCCCGCTGGCTGTAGTGCCGTCTAAATACTGCCCGATCAGGGGATATTCATAAAAACATGAAAATGCCTTCTGGGCCAGCAGGATCTTACAGCCTGCTTTTTCCCGGACTTCTTTTAAGATCCGTAAATTCTCTTTCAGTTTCTTCTCATCGATCACATAACAGGGAGTGGGAAGCTGATCCATTCTCATTTTCAAGCTCTCCCTATTCTACGATCTGCGGATCTTCGCATACCTGCCATGGAAGTCCCCACTTATTTAAGGCATCCATAAATGGATCTGGATCAAATTCCTCTACGTTAAATACGCCGTCTTTTTTCCATGCGCCGGTAACTACCATCATAGCGCCGATCATAGCAGGAACACCGGTTGTATAGGAAATTGCCTGGGAACCAACCTCTTTGTAGCACTCCTGGTGGTCACATACATTGTAAATGTAAATGGTCTTCTCTTTTCCGTCTTTTACACCGTTAAAGATACAGCCGATATTGGTCTTTCCTACGGTTCTTGGACCTAAGGAAGCAGGATCAGGAAGGAGTGCCTTTAAAAACTGGATCGGTACGATCTCCTGTCCCTGGAACTGGATCGGGGAGGTGGAAAGCATTCCTACATTTTCCAGGCATTTCATATGAGTTAAATAGCTCTGTCCAAAGGTCATAAAGAAGCGGATCCGCTTTACTCCCGGAATATTTTTTGCAAGAGACTCGATCTCTTCGTGATGAAGAAGATACATGTCTTTCTTTCCTACCTCCGGGAAGTCGTATTCTCTCTTGATCTCCATTGGCTCTGTTTCTACCCAGTGTCCATTCTCCCAGTAGGAGCCGTTGGCAGATACTTCGCGTAAGTTGATCTCCGGGTTAAAATTGGTAGCAAATGGATAACCGTGATCTCCGCCGTTGCAGTCTAAAATATCAATGGTATGGATCTCGTCAAAATAATGCTTTAATGCATAAGCAGAAAATACGCTGGTAACACCTGGATCAAAGCCGCTTCCTAACAGGGCGGTAAGACCAGCTTCCTTAAAACGGTCATCCAGATCCCACTGCCAGGAATAATCAAAATATGCGGTAAATCCTTTTTCCTTGCAGCGCTTTTCGTAGATGGCTCTCCACTGTGGATCATCTGTATTTTCAGCCTCGTAATTGGCTGTATCAATGTAGTCTACACCTGTGCGCAGGCATGCTTCCATAATGGTAAGGTCCTGATAAGGAAGAGCCACGTTTAATACTGCATCCGGCTTATAGGCGCGGATCAGTGCCTCAAGCTCTTCTACCT
>JBNMGK010000432.1:0-2165 GCA_050872205.1 Enterocloster sp. | reverse complement strand
GTTCAATAACTCTTGGGCCTGCAAATCCAATTAATGCCCCTGGCTCTGCGATAATAATATCACCTAACATGGCAAAGCTTGCAGTCACGCCGCCGGTGGTCGGATCTGTGAGAACGCTGATAAACAGCTGTCCTGCTTCATGGTGACGCTTTAAGGCTGCAGAAGTTTTTGCCATCTGCATCAGGGAAACAATGCCCTCCTGCATTCTGGCGCCGCCGGAGCAGGCAAACAGGATCACTGGCAGTTTTTCCTTTGTAGCACGTTCCACTGCCTCTGTGATCTTCTCTCCTACTACATGGCCCATACTGCTCATGATAAAGCGGGCATCGCAGACACCTACAACGGCCGGATTTCCGTCGATCTTTGCTTTTCCAATAACAATGGCTTCATTCAGGCCGGATTTTTCTCTGGCTGCTTCTACCTTTTTTTCGTAATTTGGGAAATCCAGAGGATTGGAAAATGGCATTTCCCTGTTCCATTCCTCAAAAGTTCCTACATCCGTAAGCATTTCGATCCTGCGGTAAGCGTGAACACGGAAGTAGCCGCCGCATTTTGGGCATACATAATAATTGTTCTTTACGTCTTCCACATAGATCGGCTGCCCGCATTTATTACATTTGCGCCATAAGCCTTCCGGGATAGAAGGTTCTTCTGTCTCCTGGCTTACCGGTCTGTATTTGGTATCTATTTTTGTATACGTTTTTCTGAACATGTTGCGCAGCATACGACAACTTCCTTTCTGCATTATCCTTATTCAGGATCATAAATATCTGTCCGCAATCTGGTGGCGGAAGAGATTTCCAGATTAAACTTATTTTACGTAGTCCGGGAAATACTTTTCAATAAATCCGGTATCTGTATCACCCTTCTGAAAAGCCTCGTTTTCCAGGATCTCATACTGAAAATCAATATTTGTTTCAATGCCTTCTATGATGACCTCGCCTAAGGCACTGCGCATTTTTGCAATGGCAGATGCACGGTCTTTATCGTAAACGATCAGCTTCATAAGCATGGAATCATAGTTGGCAGGTACTTTATAATCATTGTAAATGTGTGTATCCACGCGGACACCATTTCCACCTGGAATATGCACATTGGTGATGCGGCCCGGACATGGCATAAAGTGCTTTTTCGGGTTTTCCGCATTAATACGGCATTCAATGGCATGTCCCTTGATCTGGATGTCTTCCTGTGACACGCTTAATGGCTCTCCTGCTGCAACGCGGATCTGCTCTTTGATCAGGTCGATGCCGGAAACCATTTCTGTTACAGGATGCTCTACCTGGATACGGGTGTTCATTTCCATAAAGTAAAAGTTCTTATCTTTATCTAATAAAAACTCAATGGTTCCTGCATTTTCGTAATTCACGGCTTTAGCTGCCTTTACTGCAACTTCACCCATTTTTTTACGAAGCTCAGGGGAAATGACCTCACATGGTGACTCTTCCATTACCTTCTGGTGACGGCGCTGGATGGAGCAGTCACGTTCTCCCAAGTGAACAACATGACCAAACTTGTCACCCATGATCTGAAATTCCACATGACGTGGTTTTTCAATATATTTTTCAATATACATGGTATCATCAGAAAAGCCCTTTACAGACTCTAACTGGGCTGCATTAAAATGCTCTGTAAAGTCCTCTTCGCTTCTGGAAATACGCATTCCCTTTCCACCGCCGCCGGAAGAAGCCTTGATCATAACCGGGAAACCGATCTCTTTTGCCATGGCAAGTCCTGTTTCTGCTGTGTATACAGGCTCCTTACTTCCCGGAACAACAGGAACACCGGCCTGCATCATGGTATTTCGCGCTTCTGACTTATTTCCCATGCGGTTAATGATCTCAGCAGACGGTCCGATAAATGTAATGTTGCACTGCTGGCAAAGCTTTGCAAAACGGGCATTTTCAGATAAAAATCCAAATCCCGGATGAATGGCATCTGCCTTCATTGCAACAGTTGCGGAGAGAATACGCTCCATATTCAGATAGCTCTGGCTGGAAGGAGCCGGGCCGATACAGATGGCTTCATCTGCCAGAAGAGTGTGAAGACAGTCCTTATCTGCCTCTGAGTAAACTGCAACGGTGCGGATGCCCATTTCACGGCAGGCTCTGATAATACGGACTGCGATCTCACCTCTGTTTGCGATCAATATCTTATTAAACATT
>JBNMGK010000016.1:0-19425 GCA_050872205.1 Enterocloster sp. | reverse complement strand
TGGACAGGCCATTGGCGCCAGGGATAAGAAGAGGGCGGCAGTGGATACGGGAAATACGGCCACTTTATTTATGGTGCTTTCTGTTGTTTTGACAGTTGTTCTGTTCTTTTGTGTAAATGGGATCGTAGGGATCATGTCTACACCGGAAGAAGCAGTGGCAGGAACTGCTATGTACTTAAAAATCTGTTTTTTAGGTATTCCCTTTATCACAGCCTATAACATTATCAGCTCTATTTTCAGGGGAATGGGAGATTCAAAAAGCCCTATGTACTTTATTGCCATTGCCTGCGCTGTAAATATTGTGCTGGACTATATTTTCATGGGCGCCCTGCATTTAGGACCTTCCGGAGCAGCACTTGGAACCACATTATCCCAGACGGTGAGCGTTATCGTGGCGCTGACCATGTTTATGAAGGGAAAAACAGGCATTACAGTAAAGAAAAGTGATTTTAAGCCCAGAAAAGAGACCATGGGAAGACTGTTAAAGATCGGTTTTCCTATTGCTATGCAGGACGGACTGATCCAGGTGGCATGTATCATTATCACCATCATTGCAAATAGAAGAGGCCTTACTGACGCAGCAGCAGTAGGAATTGTGGAAAAAGTGATCAGTTTCCTGTTCTTAGTGCCTTCCTCCATGCTTTCCACTGTATCAGCCTTAGGAGCTCAGAATGTAGGGGCAGGAAAGCCTGAGCGGGCAGCAGCTACCTTAAAATATGCTATCTGCATTGCAGGAGGATTTGGCCTGATCATTGCCATTATCATCCAGTTTACAGCAGGAAATGTGGTGAACCTGTTTACGAATGACCAGGCAGTGGTCTATGCAGGTGCCCAGTATCTGAAAGGTTATATCTGGGACTGTATGTTTGCGGGGATCCATTTTAGTTTCAGCGGTTATTTCTGTGCCTGCGGACGGTCTGGATATTCCTTTATCCACAATATTACCTCCATTGCCCTGGTGCGTGTCCCAGGTGTGTATCTTACATCTAAGATATTCCCGGAAACATTGTTCCCAATGGGACTGGCAACGGCAGGGGGATCTTTTATGTCAGTTGTGATCTGTACCGGATTATTTCTGCTTTTGCAGAGACAAAACCGACAGAAGAAAAACATATAGCTGCAGGAATTTGAAAGCCAGCTGAAATCTGGAAAAAGGGTGTTGCCAAATGAATAAAAAAGTGATACCCTTTTAAAGGCTCAACTGAAAACTTGCAGCATCTGGAAAAAAGACGGTTTCATATAGGAAATATGTGATAGAAACCGTCAGGGAAGTGGGGTGAAAATCCCCCGCAGCTGCCTCTACTGTAATTATGTAACTGTCTGGAACAGTAAGTGATAGACCGTTACATTGGGGACAAAGGACAAAAAAGTCACTGCGAAAGCGGGAAGGCGTCCGGAGGATGAACCATAAGCCAGGAGACCGGCCAGATGTCTGACAGAGGAATAGTCTGGGACAGGGACTATTACCTTTCAGTCTGCAAACACATATGCATACAGGAAAAAATATATGTAAATATGTGATTTTGTGGAAGATATGGCTCTGTTATGCAATTTATGATGGAGGGCATAATTTGTCCTGGTGCGGGAAGCTGTAAAAAATGAACGGAAACAGCAAAAGGGGGGCACGCAGGACAGGCAGACTGAAAGGAGACATAAAAATGAGAAACAGCAAGAGATGGCTGGCAGCGATCTTAGCAGGCGCAATGATCGCAGTAACAGGATGCGCAGGAAACACTGCATCCAAGCAGGAGACAACAGCGGCAGAAACAACTGCAGCAGAGACTACAGCAGAGGAAACAACCACTGCAGAGGCAAAAGAGGGAGAGACCACTACATTTGTAGATGACCTTGGAAGAGAAGTAGAACTGGAACTTCCTGTTACCCGTGCCTGCGTTGCAAACCGTTACAATAATGAGCTGATCCGTGCCGTAGGCGCTGGTGATGCAGTAGTAGGTGTAGATCAGTACACCTCCCAGGACCCGGTATACTGGCCACAGTTTGGTGAGGACGAGACTTTCGGAAAAGATGAGTATGATTATGAGAAGATCGTTGCATTAGATCCTCAGGTACTGGTAGTTCCAAAGAACGGCAAAGTAGAAGAGTCTGTAGAAAAATTAGAGTCCTTTGGTATCAAAGTAGTAGTTATCACCGGCTGGGACAACTCTGATGTTCCAAAACAGATCCGTCTTTGCGGCGAACTGTTTGGAAAGCAGGAGCAGGCAGAAGAACTGGTTGACTTTTACCAGAAGCCAGTTGATTATATCAACGAACAGTTAAAGCAGGTAACAGACCGCAAGAAGGTTTACTGGGAGTATGGCGATGATTACAGCACCTGTATCCCTGGAACCTCTAATGATGGCTGGCACAATATGATCCTTATGGCTGGCGGTATCAACATCTTCGGTGATGCTTCCTTAGCTGGCAAGGACATTGATCCAGAGCAGATCTTAACAGAAGATCCAGACCTGATCGTAAAGATCTACGCTGGTAAGAATGTAATTGGAAACAGCGGTGTATTTACAGCACCTCCACAGGAAGAATTTGCTGAGAAGGCAGACGAGCTGCTGCAGCGTCCAGGCTGGAAGGATTTAAAGGCTGTTAAGGAAGGAAACTTCTATCTGAATACAGCATTTATGAGCGGCGGCCTTGGAAAGATGATCGGTGCTGCTTACATGGCAAAATGGCTGTATCCGGATCTGATGACCGACTTAGACCCAGATGCTATCTTCACCCAGTGGATGAAGTATCAGGGATTTGAACCAAACGCACCTCATTACTATCACGTACCTGCACAGGGTTAATGAACATGAGGGCGGATAATAACCAGGAAAAAAGAGATTTAGCAGGTGATTATCTGCGAAGAGCCAGGAGAAAGAACATTCTCCTGGCTGTTCTTCTATTAGTACTGCTGGTGATGGCTGTATGGGCCGCCTGCCTGGGGGTGGCAAAGCTGACACCAGACCGCATGATCGTAACATGGATCCCTTCTTTACAGGGAATGTTAAAAGGGGTATCTCCCTTAGACGCAAAAGAGCAGAACGTACTTCTTATGTTAAGATTTCCAAGGATCGTGGCAGCTGTGATCGCAGGAGCTGGTCTGGGAATTGCTGGTTCCGGCATGCAGGCCATTACAGGAAACCCAATGGCAAGTCCCTTTACCACCGGTCTTTCCAGTGCAGCAGCTTTGGGAGCAGCGCTGATGATCTTATTTGGAGGTTTTCCTGTGTGGATGCAGAAAGGGGCTACGGTAGCAGCGGCTTTTGCCATGTCTGTTCTCTGTGCCATTGTTGTTTATACAGTGGCAAGCTATAAACAGCTTCGCCCGGAAGCACTGGTGCTGACGGGTATTGCTTTAAATTATCTGTTTAATGCCTTAAACTCCACTATGCAGTTTGTGGCAAATGAGCAGCAGCTTCCAGCTATTGTACACTGGTCTTTTGGAAGCCTTACAGCTGTAACATGGTCGGATATTAGCGTCATGCTTTTCTTCTTTGCAGTATCTTTTCCTGTATTTATGAGCCAGGCGTGGGCATTTAACCTGTTGGATGATGGGGGAGATGAGACTGCAAGAGCTTTGGGAGTAAATGTAAAGCGCACCAGACTGCTTTGCGGCGGCGCAGTGACTCTGCTTACAGCCTCTGTAGTCAGCTTTACCGGCATCATCGGTTTCGTTGGCCTGGTAGCGCCTCATATGGCCCGTATGCTTATTGGCGGCGATTACCGTCATCTCCTTCCATATTCTGCAGTGACAGGGGCATTTTTAGTGCTGGCAGCGGATACACTGGGAAGAAATGCTTTTTCACCTACCACAGTGCCTGTGGGTATCGTTGTTTCCTATGTAGGTGTTCCGCTGTTCCTGTACCTCATCCTTCGTGAAAGGAGGAAGAGCCTGTGATAGAAGATAGAAATGTGATTGGAACGGAAGACAGAACTGTGGCTGCAACTGGACACGAAAATGGATCAGGAACTGGAATGGAAACTGCAAATGACCTGGAGGTTTCCGGGATCAAGTTTCACTACGGCAAACGTGAGATCTTAAAAGGCACCGGTTTTCAGGCCAGACGCGGGGAAGTATGCCTGCTGTTAGGTGCTAACGGAGCGGGAAAATCCACCTTATTAAAATGCATCAATGGCCTTTTGAAAGCTTCTGATGGAACTGTAAAATGGCTGGGACAGGACACAAAGCCTCTTTCTCTTAAGGAGAAGGCAAAGATCTTCGGCTATGTTCCCCAGAATACACAGGCCGGTTTAAGCCTTACTGTTATGGAAACGGTTATTTCCGGGCGGCTTCCTTTTTCTGGTGGAAAAACAGGAAAGGAAGATGTGGAGAAAAGCGCCCAGGTGTTAGAGCAGTTTGGGCTGTCTGATTATGCTTTCCGGCAGATGGGACAGCTAAGCGGTGGAGAGCGCCAGAGAATTCTGATCGCCAGGGCACTGGCAGGTGATCCACAGGTGCTTCTTTTAGACGAGCCTACCAGCAGTCTGGATCTGCGCTATCAGTATGAGGTCATGGAGCTTCTGGTAAAGGTAAGCCGGGAAAAGAACCTGGCAGTGGTAGCTGTGATCCATGATCTAAACCTGGCTCTTGATTTTGCAGACCGGGTGGCATTATTACACGATGGTCATGTATTGGCAGAAGGAGCAACAAAAGAAGTAATTACACCGGACCGGATCGAAAAAGCCTATGGGATACGGGCGGCGATCCATAACCTGGAAGACCGGTGGGTGGTATTGCCGGAAAAATCGTCATAATAGTATAGAATATTGCGATATTTTGTAATATTCAGAAAATTGTTATTGAAAAAAATTCTAAGTTAGTGTAGTATTAAGAAAGCGGGTAATGGTCGTAGGATCATTCCTGCTTTGTGAACTGGGGGCACCACTTTTCACAAAATCAAAAGGCGCCGGAACATATTTTATGTGTATCCCGGCGATGAATAAAAGAATGTATAGAACGCTTGTGGATATAACATCCGCAGGCGTTTTTTGTTGCCATGCATCAGAAAGAAGCTGCCAGTGGCAGGTTCTGCAGGCTGCTAAAAAACGTCTGCACAGATAACAGAAAGCATATTACAGACGAAAGGAGGCACTATTTTGGTAATCATCAACGGAGAAGAAAAAAATGCAGCTGGAAAAACCATCTATACCTATCTGACAGAAGAAGGCTATGATGCAAGCCGCGTGGTAGTAGAACAGAACTTACAGATCATTCCTCAGGATCAGCTGAAACACACACGGATCAATGAAGGCGACCAGATCGAAATACTTTGTTTTGTAGGAGGAGGCTGAAAATGACAGCCATACAGGAAAAAATGCAGGCCCTGATCTCGAAAGAAGAACTGGATCGGGCCTTTGATGCCAGATTTCCAGGGGAGATGAAGGAAAAATTCTCAAAAGCCCGTGTGGCAGTAGCGGGTCTTGGAGGTCTTGGGTCTAATATAGCGGTGATGCTTGCAAGAAGCGGAGTAGGCCACCTGCTTTTAGTGGATTTTGATACAGTGGATGTGACAAATTTAAACAGGCAGATGTATATGATCCCACATCTGGGAAGACCTAAGGCAGAGGCACTGCCGGATATACTCTGTCAGATCAACCCATATCTGGAATATGAGTCTGTCTGCATAAAAGTTACACCAGAAAACATAAAAGAATTATTTATGACCTATCCCATTGTCTGTGAAGCCTTTGACAAACCGGATCAGAAAGCCATGCTGGTAAGAGAAGTGTTAGGACAGTGCCCGGAAACCACCGTAGTATCGGGAAATGGAATGGCAGGTTTCGGGGATACAAATGAGATACAGACAAGACAGATGATGAGACGGCTTTATGTGTGTGGGGATCAGAAAACCGATGTGGGAAACGGGATCGGCCTTATGGCGCCCAGAGTAGCAGCCTGCGCTGCCCACCAGGCCAATAAGGTATTGCAGCTGATCCTGCAGTCATAAACAGAAAAATATATAAATATGTACATATGTGAAAGAGAGAGGGAAACAACATGGAAGATAAACTGGTTCTTGGGGGAAAAGAATTTAGCAGCCGTTTTATTTTAGGCTCCGGCAAATATAACATTAACCTGATCAAGGCAGCCGTAGAACAGGGCGGTGCCGAGATCATTACTCTGGCATTAAGAAGGGCAAATACCCAGGAAAAGGAAAATATTTTAGATCATATTCCAGAAGGAGTTACACTGCTTCCAAATACTTCCGGCGCCAGAAACGCAGAAGAAGCAGTGCGCATTGCCAGACTGAGCCGGGCTATGGGCTGCGGGGATTTTGTAAAAGTAGAGATCATGCGTGATACAAAATATCTGTTTCCGGATAACTATGAGACTGTAAAAGCTACGGAGATCCTTGCAAAAGAGGGCTTTATTGTACTGCCTTATATGAACCCGGATCTGAATGTGGCAAGAGATCTGCAAAGTGCCGGAGCAGCAGCTGTTATGCCTTTGGCAGCTCCTATTGGAAGCAATAAGGGTCTGGCAACGAAAGCCATGATCCAGGTGCTGATCGATGAGATCGACCTGCCTATTATCGTAGATGCTGGTATCGGCAAGCCGTCCCAGGCATGTGAGGCAATGGAAATGGGCGCAGCAGCTGTTATGGCAAATACTGCCATTGCAACAGCAGGAGATGTGCCTGCTATGGCAAATGCCTTTAAGCTGGCCATTGAAGCAGGAAGAAAAGCATACCTTACAGGAATGGGAAGAGTCCTGGCAAGAGGCGGCAGCGCATCTGATCCGCTTACAGGCTTTTTACGTTAGGAGGCAGCGGACATGAACGAAGAAAACCAGGTCTATTTTGTAGACAGTGACAAGCTGCCAGAAGAAGCATTAAAGCGGAAACACCGTTTAGAGCAGGATCCAGCCTTCCGTACTAACCATATGGAATACATGGAAGGAATGGAAGTGATCCAGTCTGACATCAAGGACAAAGTAGAAGCAGCCATGAAAGCCTTTGATTATGATGCCTATACAGCAGGTGATGTAGAGCGGGCGCTGTCCCATGAAACATGTTCCCTTGAAGATTTTAAGGCTCTTTTATCCCCGGCAGCAGCTCCTTATCTGGAAGCTATGGCAAGAAAGGCAGAGGGGATCACAAAAAATCATTTTGGCAATACCGTATACATTTTTACCCCTCTTTATATTGCCAACTACTGCCAGAATTACTGCATTTACTGCGGTTTTAACTGTTACAACAACATCCGCAGAAAGAAACTGACCAACGAAGAGATCGAACATGAGATGCAGGTGATCGCAAAGACAGGCATGGAAGAGATCCTGATCCTTACAGGAGAAAGCAGAGCTTATTCGGATGTGAAATATATTGGAGAAGCAGTAAAGATCGCCCGGAAATATTTCCGGAATATCGGCATTGAGATCTATCCGGTAAATGTAGATGAGTATAAATATCTTCACGAATGCGGCGTAGACTATGTAACTGTGTTCCAGGAGACCTACAATACAGACAAATACGAAACACTCCATCTTATGGGCCACAAACGTGTATGGCCATACCGTTTTGATGCCCAGGAGCGGGCTCTTATGGGAGGTATGAGAGGCGCAGGCTTTTCTGCACTCTTAGGTCTGGATGATTTTAGAAAGGATGCTCTGGCAACCGCCCTTCACGTATATTATATCAACCGGAAATATCCTCATGCAGAGCTGTCCTTAAGCTGTCCAAGACTTCGCCCTATTGTAAATAATGACAAGATCAACCCGAGAGATGTAGGCGAAAAAGAGCTTTGCCAGGTTCTCTGCGCCTACCGTATCTTCCTGCCATTTGCAGGCATCACCGTTTCCAGCCGTGAAAGCGCTGCTTTCAGAAACGGCATTACCAAGATCTGTGCAACAAAGGTATCTGCCGGTGTGTCCACAGGAATCGGGGATCACGAAGAGAAATACGAAGGCAAGGAAGATGCAGACGTAGGAGATGAGCAGTTTGAGATCAATGACGGCCGTTCCTTTGCCAGTATGTACGAAGATATGGAAAAAGGCGGTCTGCAGCCGGTGCTCAATGATTATATTTACGTATAATCGTAAAGACTGTGACTGAAATCGTAATAGAAAAGTAATAAGAAGATGTGCTATACTAAAACCAGGTTGAGAAACGTCTGAAAACAGGCGGCAGTAAAGGAGAAGTTCTATGAAGAAAACGGGAAAGCTTTGGGTAGCACTTATTACGGCACTAAGTCTTGCAATGCCTATGAATGTATGGGCGGATACGAAGATCAGCAGCATTTCACTGAAGATCGATTCATCCATTAAAGCGGGGGACAGCAACAATGATGTGGATGTGACCACTTCCTCAAGATACTGCAGTGTAGATGATGTGGAGGTTACAAACGAGCCTTCTGATGAGTGGAAAAGCGGAGCAAGACCAAAGATCAAGGTTACATTATCCTCCGATGGGGATGCTTATTTTGGAACAGGCATTTCAAAAAGCAATATTTCCGTCAGCGGAAATGACGCCAGTGTTACCTCTGTCAGCCGTTCCGGCAAATATGAGCTGACAGTCAGCCTTACACTGGAGAAATTAGACCGTGACTCCAGTAACTATGATCTGGATGTAACAGGACTTACCTGGGATGATTATGACGGCACTGCAAGCTGGGAAGAGCCAGAGGATGCAAAACGCTATGAAGTACGTCTTTACAGAGATGGAAGCAGCGTTTCTTCTGCCATTTCCACCACAGATACCAGCTACAACTTCGCCAGCTATTTTACAAGAAGCGGTGACTATACCTTTAAAGTACGTGCTATCTACAACACCTCCAACAAAGGTGACTGGGAAGAGTCTGATGAGCTAAGCGTTTCCACCAGCGAAGCCAGAGATATCCGTGACAATGGAAAATCCTCCGGAAACACACCGTCCAACTCCATAAATGATGACGGAGGTCCTGGCGATACAAACGATGGCAAAGGCGCATGGCTTAAAAATGACGTTGGCTGGTGGTACTGCAACGCAGACCGCAGCTATCCGGTGAACCAGTGGCAGTATATCAACAATTACTGGTATTTCTTTAATGCTTCCGGTTATATGGTAACTGGCTGGGTACAGTGGAACAATGTATGGTATTACTGCTGTGACAGCGGTGAGATGCTTACCAATACCCGCACACCGGATGGCTACTATGTAGATGGAAACGGTGCCTGGATCCAGTAAAAGAATATGGCAATTATTACAGCAGACTGATAGAAAGCGGCTTCTGAAAAGAGGCCGTTTTTTATTGCCAAAATTCATTGTTATTTATAAAAAATTATTCTATACTGGTATTTGTAGAAAAAAATATATGGGTGATCAGAGGGGATAAAGGATATATGAACCCAGTTTTAGAAAATTATGTAGCAGTTGCCAATATGATAGCAGATACCTTTGGAGATCATTGTGAGGTTATTTTACATGATTTCTCCATACCGCAGAATTCTGTGGTATATACAAGAAATAATGTAGTGACCAACCGCCAGGTGGGACAGAGCTTTACGGAATATTTTGTAAAAGAGGTGCTGTTATCCAGAAAATTCCGGGATGATGTTTCTTCTAATTATATTATGAAGGGAGCAGAAGGACAGACTATAAAGTCATCCACTGTACTGATCCGGGATCAGGGGGGAAAAGTAGTGGGCTCCCTTTGTGTCAATATGGATATTTCTTACATGAAAGACCTGATGGATAGATTTGTTTCCATGATGGGGATCGAGGAACCGGAAGAAGAGGTAAAGGAAGAAGTGACGGTTCTGCCAAATATCCAGGAGATCGTAGATGATATGATCGAACATACCATTGGTGACCAGAAAGTAGAGGAAATGTCCAGGGATCAGAAAATTGAGCTGATGCGTTTTATGAATGACAAGGGATTATTTCTGATCAAAGGAGCAGCGGATAAGGTTGCGGAGCGTATGAATATCTCAAAAGTAACGGTATATAGCTATCTGGATGAATTAAAAAAGAAAAAATAATTTATAGTATAGAAAAAAATCTACAAAATAAGGTGAAATAAGAAAATATAATTGACTTTTTATAGAAAAAGTTATATATAAGAATTATACAGTATAAAAAAATCTATAAGGAGGAAATGAAAATGTCAGAAGCAAAAGCGGTTGCAACAAAATATTCCGTACGTGACGGAGGTCATTATACTCCGGGGATGATACACAATGGAACCTTATATATTTCCGGCCAGTTATCCATTGACCCGGAAACTGGAAAAGTTCCAGAAGGTGGATTTAAGGCAGAGGCAAAGCAGGCTCTGCAAAACCTGAAGAATGTGTTAGATGCAGCAGGCGTGGATAAAACAGCAGTCCTTCAGTGCAGAGTGTATATCCCGGATGTTGCGTACTGGCCACAGTTAAATGAAGAATATGCTGCATTTTTCGGCACACACAAGCCGGCCCGTATTGTAGTACCTTCAAATAACCTTTATAATGGCTGTCTGTGTGAGATCGAGGCGGTGGCAGCCTGCAGCTGATAAATAATTTTATTCTTTTACAGAAGGTGATATAATAGCTACCAGGATGAAAGCAAAGGTGCGGATCCTGGTAGCTATTTGTGGATAAATATACAATAAATATGCAGGAGGAAAAGAATATGAAAAAAATTGCAGTGATTGGTTACGGAGCTCTTGGAAAGATATTTGTGAAAGCAGCCCTGGAAAAGCTGTCCGGATCCTATGAAATAGAAGGCGTGTATGATATAGAGCAGGAAAAAGTGAAAAGAGATCTGGGACAAATGGGAATCTGTGCCTATTCTTCTGTAGATGAACTTCTGAAGGGGGAAGCAGAATACGTAGTAGAGATAGCAAGCGGACAGGCCGTTCATGAACATGGTGTGAAGGCCTTAAACGCAGGAAAGAACCTGATCATAACATCAGTGGGCGCACTGGCAGATGAAAAATTAAAAGAAGATCTGGAAATGGCGGCAAATGAGAACGGAAAGAAAGTTATGGTCACTTCAGGCGCAGTAGGTGGCTTTGACCTTTTACGCACCTTTGAACTTATGGGAAACAACAAGGCAAAGATTGAAAATTTCAAAGCACCTGCAAGCTTAAAGGGAGCTCCTTATTTTGAGACACATCCTTTATCAGAAACAGAAAAGAAGCTGGTTTTCTCAGGAAATGCCAAAGAGGCTATTATTGGATTCCCTAAAAATGTAAATGTAGCGGTAGCTTCTGCCATTGCCAGTGTAGGAACAGAAAAGATGCAGGTAGAGATCACAAGCTGTCCGGGAGAGGAAAATAATATCCACAAGATCACCACAGAAAATGATCTGGGAACAGCTGTGATCCAGATCACATCAAAACCAGATCCACAGAATCCAAAATCCAGCATTATGACGGCCTGGAGTATTGTTGCGCTGCTTCAAAACCTGGCAGCTCCTATTCAGTATTTTTAAACAAGGAGCAGAAAATGACATTACAGCAGCTAAAATACGTTGTGGCAACAGAAGAATGTGGATCTATCAGTGATGCATCAGAGAAGCTTTTTATTGCCCAGCCAAGTCTTTCCAAATCCATCCGGCTGTTGGAAGAAGAACTGGGATTTACCATTTTTGCCCGTGACCGCAAAGGTGTAAATACCACGCCGGAAGGACGGGAATTTCTTGGCTATGCAAAGCGGGTTCTGGAACAAAGCGACCGGCTGGAGCAGCGGTTTGGAAAAGAGCGGGGAAAGGCGCCTCATTACAGAAAGAGGATCCATATTTCTTCCCAGCCTGTTTACCCGGCTATTGAGGCATTTGCATCGGTTTTAAAAGAATTTGGTGGTTCGGAATATACATTTACACTTTCCTGTATGCCTCTTTTACAGGTAATGGAAAATGTGCTGTCAAGGAAAAGTGAGCTGGGAGTCCTTGTTATTCATGAAGAAAACCGGAAGATCCTGGAAAAAATGTTTCGGGATAATGAACTGGAATTTGTTTCTGTTTATAAAACAGAGCCGGCTGCCTGGATGGGAGAAGATCATCCCTTAGCAGACAGAAGCGGTATAACAGCCCAGGAGATCCAGATGTGGCCTGTGGTCTCTTATGAGGCCTCTTCACCGGGAACTGCGTATTTGTCCGGCAATATGGATCTGGGACATTCATTTTTAAAAAATATACAGGTTTCTTCCGCTGCAGAGATCCCCTGTATCCTGAAGGCAGTAAAAGGAATCTATATTGCCGGTCAGGATTTTTTGAAAAAAGAGGACGGACTATGCTGTGTACCTATTTTAGATGAAAGTGAGATAGAGGTAGGGATCATTAAATTTAAAAATACCTACTGGTCCAGCCTGGGAAGCCTGTTTATGGAAGAAATGAAGAAAGCAGGGAAGGAAGGCCGGATCCAGGTCAGGATCAGGTTCTGATCCGGAATGCCCATATGGATGAACTGCCCTATATTATGGATATATTTGAATATGCCAAAAAATTTATGGCAGATACAGGAAATCCCTATCAGTGGGATGAAATATATCCGTCTATGGGGGATATTGTAAAAGATATTAAACGCAATGAATTGTATGTATGTGTAGAAAAAGGTAAGATCGAGGCTGTTTTTGCAGCTACTTCCGGAAAAACCCAGGGGTATGATCATCTGACAGAAGGATCCTGGATCAAAGATGAGGGAGAGTACCTGACCATTCACCGCCTGGCAAGCTGGGGAACCCAGAGAGGAATGGCAGACCGTTGCATTGCCTGGTGTGAGACAAAATGCCATGACCTGCGGGCAGATACACATGAAGACAACAAGATCGTTCAGCACATATTTGAGAAGAATGGTTTTAAACGCTGTGGCAAGGTGATCATTTTTGATGGTTCAGAACGGATCGCCTATCAGAAGATCATTGACCCGGCCAAATGAGAAAATAAAGTATTTATAAAATATGCTTTCGATATAGCTAAAAGCTATGGGAAAGCATATTTTTTTGATAGTTTCCAGAATGTCAGAGCTAGTGTACAATAATTTCATCAAGTATGACGGGCCTGTCAGAAAATAACAAGAATATATTCATAATGATAATACAGGAGGTAGGACGGATATGAATAAAAAGCTTACACCAGATGAAGTTCTTGAAACTAAGGGGCGCTGGCCGATCTTCATTAAATTATGTATGGTTCTTA
The DNA here is from genome assembly GCA_050872205.1 of Enterocloster sp. GTDB lineage: Bacteria > Bacillota > Clostridia > Lachnospirales > Lachnospiraceae > Enterocloster. Next base: position 6,334 of record JBNMGK010000016.1, on the reverse strand, counting down.
TTGTGTTCAGTGCATTAGGTGAACTGATCGGAACATTAAAAATACCGATTGGTCCCGGAAATCTGATCATCATGCCTATGGTATGGGGCATGGTTCTGGTGGTTCTCATCACACCAGATGCATTAGGCAGAAAAATAGAAGCATTGAAAAATATATGTGGGGAAGAAGAAGTTGAACTTGCAAAACAGGCAATGAATTTCACCTTGCTTTTATTAGGAGTAAAGCTTGGAACTGCAGCAGGTCCTAATGTAATGAGCCTGATCGAAGCAGGACCGGCACTGATCTTCCAGGAGTTTGGAAACCTGGGAACGATGATCCTTGGTCTTCCTATCGCCCTTGCACTGGGAATGAGGAGAGAAGCAGTGGGAGCAACCGTAAGTATCTGCCGTGAACCAACACTGGGACTGATCAACAATATCTACGGACCTGACTCTCAGGAAGCAATGGGAACTATGGGAACCTATATGGTAGGAAATCTGTTTGGAACGATCTTCTTTGGTCTTTTAGGCTCTCTGGGTGTTTTAACAGGACTTCATCCATATGCCCTGGCTATGGCCTGCGGTATTGGTTCCGGTTCCATGATGACAGCTGCTTCTACAGCCCTGGCAGAAACGGTTCCTTCCATGGCGGATCAGATCCTTGCTTATGCGGCAACATCCAATATCTTTTCCAATGTAGACGGAATGTATATGGAATTGTTTATTGCTATTCCATTAGCTAACTTTATTTACAATAAGCTGTGCAAAAAACAGAAGAATTGATGCAGGAGGTACGATTATGAATATGGCGCAGAGATTTTTAAATTATCTTAAGGTCTTACTGATGTGCAGTCTGGTAGTACTGACAACACAGCTTGTAAATAAAAAAGGCGATCTTGACATAGGAACTACCATTATAGGACTGTTAATGATCACAGTGGTCTGCCTTGCAGCCCTTCTGATCAGTGAAGTAAAAGCATTAAAGAAGATCCCATCCTTTGCCTGGGCATCTTTATTAAGTCTGCTTTTAACAACTCCATGGTGTCCGTTAAATGAACTGGTCTTAAAATATACAGGAGATGTCTCCACAGGCCAGATCGGAACTGTGATCCTGGTTATTGCAGGTGTATCTATTGGAACAAGACTGGCAGATGTAAAGCGTTTAAGCTGGAAGATCGTTCTGATCAGTATATTTGTATTCTGTGGAACCTTCTTTGGATCCGCACTGATCGCACAGCTTATTTTAAAGATGAAAGGCATTATTTAAAGCCTGCATGAGGTAAGACCATGGAAAAAGACCAGTTAAAACAGATAGTAATTAAAAAAGTAGACCAGCTTAAGGATGAAATAATCGGACTGGGGGATGATATTTATGCCCACCCGGAAACAGGATACCGGGAATTTCGTACAACAGGGCTGCTTGCAGATAAGCTGGAAGCTTTAGGTTTAAATGTAACAAGGGAGATCGCCTATACTGGATGTAAGGCAGTTTCAGAAAAAAAGAAAGACGGCCCAACCATTGCTGTGTTAGGAGAGCTGGACAGTCTGCTGTGCTCGGCTCACCCGGACTGCAATCCGGAAAATGGATATATGCATGCCTGCGGTCACAATATACAGGTCAGCGTCATGTATGGTGTTGCAGCAGCAATGCAGCAGTCAGGTATTCTTGACAGCCTGGGCGGAAATATTGAGTATATTGCAGTGCCTGCAGAAGAGTACATTGAATTAGATTACCGCTCTGGTCTGAAAAAAGAGGGAAAGATCCGATATTTTTCCGGGAAGGCAGAAGCTGTAAGAAGAGGTGCTTTTGATGATGTGGATATGGCGATCATGGCACACAATTATCCCATCAGTGAACAGGGCTATAAATGTTCTCCGGCAAGTGCCTGGAATGGATTTATTGGCAAACAGGTAAAGTTTGTAGGAAAACAGGCCCATGCAGGGGGCGCTCCATGGGATGGCATCAACGCCTTAAATATGGCAAATCTTGCCATGACAGGAATGAATTTCCAGAGAGAGACCTTCCGTGATGATGATAAAGTGCGTATTCATGGAATTATCACAAAAGGCGGCGAAGTAGTCAATTCAGTTCCTGATGAGGTGGACCTGGAATTAACAGTCCGTGCCAGAAATATAACGGCTTTAAAGGATGCTAATGAGAAGGTAAACCGTTCCATTGAAGGAGCCGCTGTTATGATAGGCGGAAAGGCAGTTGTAGAAGATACTCCAGGGCAGATGCCATTAAAATATAATGAACAGCTGGCAAAAGCCTATACAGAAAACGCAAAGCTGTTTTATAAAGAAGAAGAGATCCTTCCATATCTTGATACAACAGCTTCTACAGACATGGGAGATATTTCCCTTCTTATGCCGGTACTTCACAGTTTATCCAGCGGTATTACCGGTGGCCTGCACTCAAAAGACTACCGCATTGTAGATAAGGAAGATGCATATATCATTCCAATAAAGATATTCTGCTGTATGCTTATTGACCTTCTTTATAATGGTGCAGGGGAAGCAGAAAAGATATGCAGGGAGCACAGGCCGGAGATGACAAAAGAGGCTTATCTGGAAATGCTGGATTCAATGGAAAAAACATTTATTTTTAACGGAAAAAACAGCTAAAAGAGGAAGGTATTATGAAATACACAGAGCTTGACACACCATCTTTATTAGTTGACCAGGACATTATGATGGCCAACATTGAAAAAATGCAGAAGTACGCAGATGAGCAGGGAGTAGCTTTGCGTCCTCATACAAAGACACATAAGGCCCCTTATCTGGCAAAGCTTCAGCGGGATGCAGGCTGCAAGGGCATTACCGTTGCAAAGATCGGAGAAGCAGAGGTCATGGCGGAAAATGGTCTGGATGACATTTTCATTGCCAATGAGCCGGTTGGAGATATTAAATTAAAACGTATTTTAAAATTAATGGAAACAAAGCAGGTTTCCTTTGGAGTAGACTGTCCGGAACATGTAGAGGCGGCAGACCGTATTTTTGCAGGAAGTGGAAAACATGCACAGGTAGTGGTTGAGATCGAAGTAGGAGAGAACCGCTCCGGCATTATTGAAGAAGATAAGTTCTTCCGCCTTCTTGACAGCATTAAAAAGGCAGAAAATGTAGATTTTTTAGGTGTGTTCTCCCATGAAGGACACTGCTATAATGCAGACAATATGGAAGACTGTAAAGAGAAGTTTATTGTAAGCCAGAAGCGCACCCTTCATTTTGCAGAACTGGCAAAAGAGCAGGGAATGGAGTGCAAACGGGTCAGCATCGGCAGTACACCAAGTCTTCTGTATCATTTTGACCTTCTTCCGGGAATTACAGAATTCCGTCCTGGAACCTATATTCTTATGGATGCTTCTATGGCAAATGTACTGGGGGACTTAGGCGACTGTGCGGCTACTGTTCTTGCAACGGTTATGAGTAAACCTACGGATGAAAGAGTGATCTTAGATGTAGGCGCCAAAGGACTGACTGCCCAGGAAAGAACAGTTGGTATCACCAAAACACCTGGAAAAGGAACAATTCTGGAATATCCGGATGTTCATATCTTTGATGTTTATGATGAACATGCTATTATTTATAATAAGAAGTTTCATGATGCAGTAAAGATCGGCGATAAAGTACGGATTATTCCAGTACATATCTGTCCGGCGAATAACCTGTATAATAAGGCTTACCTTGTTAAAGGGGAAGAAGTAGTGGGAGAGTATCCCATCCTTTGTCAGGGAAAACTTCAGTAGCAGGATTAAAAACAGAAAAGACAGGAAGAGGATATAAAATGAAGATCGCACTGATCCAGATAGGCGCGCAGCCTGAAAAAAAAGACAGTATGGCTCTTGCATGCAGCTATGTAAAAAAGGCAGCCAGTGAAAAGACCGATATTGCAGTTTTACCGGAAATGTTCAACTGTCCATACCAGACCGACAATTTCCCCATCTATGCAGAATTTGAAGGTGGGGAATGCTGGAAAAGGCTGTCAGAGTGTGCCGCAGAAAATAAGATATATCTAGTAGGCGGAAGCATGCCGGAAAAGGATGATAAAGGTCATGTATACAACACCTGTTATGTATTTGACCGCGAGGGAAAGCAGATCGGAAAGCACAGAAAAGCCCATTTGTTTGACATTGCCGTAAAGGGCGGCCAGTGCTTTAAAGAGTCTGACACCTTAACAGCCGGAGACAGCGTATCTGTTTTTGATACAGAATTTGGCCGCTTTGGTCTGGAGATCTGTTATGACATCCGATTCCCGGAATTTGCAAGGCTTACTGCTTTAGAGGGAGCGAAAATGATCTTCGTTCCTGCCGCCTTTAATATGACCACCGGTCCGGCCCACTGGGAACTTACCTTCCGGGCAAGAGCGCTGGACAATCAGGTATTTATGGCCGGCTGCTCCCAGGCAAGACAAAAGGAAGGCTATATTTCCTATGGAAATTCCATTATCACTTCTCCATGGGGTGAAGTCCTTGGAAAGCTGGATGAAAAAGAAGGCATGCTGATCCAGGACATTGATCTGGACTGTGTGGATGCAGTGAGAGAGCAGCTTCCACTGATCAAGCAGAGAAGGACAGATATCTATTCCCTTAAAAAGCTTTAGTTTTCAGGCGGACAGCAGCTGTCCCGTTCCACCATATGATGGGGAACCAGGATCTTGGTTGCGGGAAGCTTCGGATCTTCAATGTGGTTGATCATCTGGGCAGCGGCTTCTGCTCCCAGCTGGAAGGAATTGATATCCACAGAAGTAAGCTGAGGGGAGGTAAGCCTTGCAAATAAAGAGTTATTAAAGGAAACGATGGAAAGATCTTCCGGTATGGAAAGACCCATTTCCAGGCAGACACGTTCTAAGGTAACTGCCAGGATATCGTCACTGACTACAACTGCAGTAGGGCGGTCTGGTAAAGAGAGAAGACAGTGTAAAGATACGCTGTCTTTTTCTGATGCAGCCATTTCTACACAGTAATCGGCTCTTGGAAGGATATTATGCTGCAAAAGTGCAGTCTGATAGCCGCTTTTCCGGTCAGCAGAGAAGATCATGGACGTATCCGTTCCAATGTATCCAATCTGTCTGTGGCCCATCTGATAAAGATATTCGGTAGCTTCCTGGGCTGCCAGGAGGTTGTCATTATCAATATAGATGGTCTGGTTTGCATGAGTATAGGCTTTTCCTACCAGTACGTAAAGAAATCCTTCGTTAAAGAGGAAGTCGGCAATGGGGTCATCCTGGCGGGAATAAAGGACAATGAAACCATCTACCTGTCCGCTGCGTGCCATAGTCTTTATCACCTGAAGGATTTCTTCTTCGCTTTCGCCTGTGATCACTGTATTAATATACTGCCGTTTGTTGCACAGCTGGCTGATTCCACGGATCGCTTCCAGGTAAAAGGAGTTTTCATATGCTTCTCTGGCAGAAACAGGCAGAATGATCCCGATGGTGCGGGAATTCTGGGAAGCCAGGTTGCTGGCCTGAAAGTTAGGTTCATATCCCAGCTGGGCCATGGCCCGGCGTACTTTTTCTTTTGTCTCCTCACTGATAGAGGGATTGTTTTTGCAGGTTCTGGATACAGTAGAAGAAGATACACCTGCCAGAGCTGCTACGTCTTTTATGGTAACCGCCATGATAAAACCTCCTGGAATCAATTATCTGGTATTATTTTAAAAGAGAATAAGATTCTTGTCAATAAAGATTGCGCAAACATAATGCAAAAATTGCATAAAAATTGCAGCAGGCGAGCAGCACTTATTAAATGTATAAAATAACTGGAAAATTGCACAAAAGGCAACAGGACAAATTGTGCAAAAAATAGAAAACATGGAAAATATATAAAATACACTTGAAAACACTATGCAACTCTATTATATTTAATGCAAGCGGTTGCGTGATATTGCAGAAACATAAAACGGGGCACAAAAAGAAAGCAGGCCGCAAAAATATGTCCAGATAGGTCAGGAAAGACTTTGAGAGGACATCATATAAGGGAGGCTGCAGCTTATGAGCAGAAATGAAGAAGGTAAAAAAGTGCTTTTCCTGTCACCGCTGACAGGCAGGGCAGTACCGCTGGAAGAAGTTCCGGATCCTGTATTTTCACAGAAGATCATAGGAGATGGAATGGCGGTCATTCCAACGCAGGGGAAGATAGTAAGCCCGGTGGATGCCCAGGTGGTATCCGTGGCAGACACAGGCCATGCATATGGATTAAAGACAGAAGAAGGCATAGAGCTTCTGATCCATGCAGGTCTTGAAACAGTATCATTAAAAGGGGAGTGTTTTAAGGTACATGTAAAGCCGGGCGATACTGTAAAGGCGGGGGATCTGTTAGCAGAGATGGATCTTACATTTCTGGAAGAAAGAAAGC
>JBNMGK010000151.1:0-6137 GCA_050872205.1 Enterocloster sp. | reverse complement strand
CCTTCTTTCCTTAACAGGAATGTCCTTAGGTGCCTATCTGGTCATCTTCCCTATTGGAATGGTACTCTGTTCCAAGGCAAATTATTCAAAAGATATTATTTTAGGTTCTATTTTCGCAGGTTCCTGGACCTTTATTAATGCGGCACCTTTAATGCCAAGCAGCAGCAACTACCTGATCGCCTCCTATCTGGGAACGCCTACCACAGCCGGCCTGATCCCTGGTATGACAGCCTGTGTGCTTATGGTTGTATTAAATGCCATTTATCTTCAGTGGCAGGCAGCTCACTGGCGCAAAAAAGGCAGGGGCTTTGATGACTGGGATCAGTTAAGAGGCAACGAGGAAGGTGCGCCTGCACTTCCAGCAGTATGGAAGGCATTTGTACCGATCCTGATCGTAATGGTATTATACAATGCATTAAAAGTTGCCCTTCCTCTGTGTCTGGGACTTGGAGCATTATCCTGCTGCCTCCTGGAATGGAAGCGCCATACTTTCAAAGAATGGTTCGTGATCCTTTCAGAAGGTATGTTAAGCGGCATGAAGGCTCTGTTAAACATTGGTACCAAAGGCGCCCTTGGCGGTGTAGTGGCTTTAACCCCCTGCTATGCACTGTTAATGGACAATATTAATAAAATGAACATTTCCCCTTATCTTACCGCATTTATTGCAGCCAATGTAATGGCCCTGGTTTTAGGAAGCGCATCTTCTGCCTGCGGTACTTTATCATCTGCCATGCAGCCAACCTTTGCTGAGTGGGCAGTAGCAGGAACGGCAGATCTGGGAAATATCCACCGTATGGTAGCTATCGGCTCTATTGGTCTGGACTCCCTGCCTCACAACGGCACCATTCTTGCCACCTGTGAAATGTTCGGCGTAAAAATGAAACGGGCTTACCCGCCTGTACTGATCACCTGTACCATTGTACCTATTATCATCGGCTTTACAGTAGCTCTGCCAATGATGATGATCGGATTAAAGTAAAATATTAAAATATCTGTTTTGTGAAAATAGCGGAAATCGAAAGGAGATATAAATATGAAAGAATACGAAGGCGTTCCAATGGATCCTCATATGTTTGACCACCTGATCGGAAAAGGGCTGGGAACACGCAACATGGACTATACCTGGAGAGACGTATCCTTATACGGCGTAGGTGTAGGCGCGAAAATGGATGAACTTCCCTATTTTTATGAGAGATGCGAAGGCGGCTTAAAGGCTCTGCCAACCTTCCCCTTACTGCCTTATATCAACTCCATTACCATGGATAAGTATACAAAGGTTCCTTTAGGTACCAATGAGTTTGTTATTGACTATGTAACAGAGAAGTTAGGTTATACACCTACCGGCCTTCATATGGCAATGGATATCACCATTGACGGCGAGATCGATGCATATAAGGGAACCTTTATTACGGAGGACCGTTTGAATAATGTATTAGACCGCGGCGAAGGAAAGGGTATTGTTTCTGACTGTGCCATGGAGGTCTATGACATTGCAGGCCGTCATGTAAGTACTCTTCACAGCTATCATTATAATGCAGCTTTCGGCGGCTTTGGCGGTGAACCTTTCAAATCTGAAAAGCTGGTATATCCGGACAGAGAGCCTGATTATGTGGCAACAGAGTACATGGTAGAAAATATTGCAGCGATCTACCGTCTGGCAGGTGACACATACAAGAACCATGTAGATCCTGTGGCAGCAGCAAGCCATGGCTGGAAGAAACCAATCGTAATGGGACTTTGCACCTACGGCTTTGCAGTGCGTATGGCGATCCAGCAGGTGATCCCGTTTCAGCCAGAGCGTGTAAAACATATTTACGCACAGATCCGCAATGTGTGCTTCCCAGGTTGCAATGTGACACTGCAGATGTGGAAGATAGAAGAAGGCAAGCTGTACTTTAAGTTTATTGATGAAGAAGGACGCCTGCTTCTTGGAAATGGTATTCTGGAATACAAATAAGTTTTAGCAAAAATAAGCCTTTTTTTGAACTCTGATACAGTGAAAAGATCCGACAGTGTGAAGCTGCACTGGCGGGTCTTTTTGCGTTTGTTTTTGCCCCGGCAGATAGTGTAAAAAAATTACAAAATTGTTAAAAGTGGGGACTGCACCCATTTTTTGACAAATTCTGCACAGGCAAAATTCCAAAATCAAACCACGGAAAATCAAGGGTTTGCGGCCGCTAACAGTTTACATAAAACGAGGAAATCCAATAATCTGAAAATTAACAAAAATAATACTTAACAAAGATGTAATAATTATGTAAAAAATAAATCGTTATTATGCTATTTATAACATAAAAATCCATGTAAAAACATACAAAAAGCACAAAAGAATTTGCAATTTTTTCTAATCCAGATTAAAACGTGACAAAGTTGTTACGCAAAGGTTGACGTTTAAGATTAAATCCCATATAATTACCGATACATCCCAGAAAAACAGGCATAAAGTGGGGGAAAGATCCCACAATGGCACTTGGGAGCGGATGCAGTTTACCGCTCTGAAACGGATTTACGAAGCAGTACGCTTCGGGAAAGAATATGAGGAGTATGTATGCTTACATGGCATTCATTCCTTCAGTCAGTAATGTTTTTTGTCCGGTCTATTTCCATTAAGGTGACAAAGAAACATTACCGTTCGTCTTCTGTCCTTATGTCAGGAGCCGTAGTGATTGCAGTAGTTGCTTTCTCAGCCAATGGATTTGGCGGGGGCGGAAAGAACGCGATGGCGGCGCCAAGGACGGTGGAGTCTCTGGAAGCAGATGAAGAACCGGAGACAGAGGCGCTCTTTGAAGGAAGCAGTTTTGTTACAGAAGCAAAAATACAATTCGGACTTTTAAACACAGGCAGTGAAGGTCAGCATCTGGCTGGCGCGCTGTTGGAAAAAGATGTCCGGGACAGACAGCGCAGACAGGCAGATGCGCAGATAGAAATAGAAGCGCTTCAGAAACAGATACTAAAAGAAAAAGAAGAAGCTGAGGCAAGACGGAAAGCAGAGGAAGAGAGAAGAGCGGCCAGGAGGATCAAGGTGTCTGATGAAGATTATCAGGTATTACTTCGGATCGTTCAGGCAGAAGCCGGTGTATGTGATGAGAAGGGCAAGATCTTAGTGGCCGATGTGATCATCAACCGTGTCCTTTCAGGAAAGTTCCCTGGAAGCGTTAAATCGGTAGTATACCAGACTTCCCAGTTCCAGCCGGTGTCCAACGGCAGGATCAATTCCGTGAAAGTAACAGCTGAAACTATCCGGTGTGTAGACCGCGCACTGGACGGGGAAGATTATTCAAACGGTGCGTTGTATTTTATGAACAGAAAGGCTTCCGGCAGAAAAGCGGGCTGGTTTGACTCCAGATTAACCTACCTTTTTGCACACGGTGGTCACGAATTTTTCAAATAGCTGTAAGAAAGGGATTGAGTTTCAGACTGCTTTGGGTGTATACTGATATAGACAGGAAACTGATAGAAAAATATCAATAACACTGTCAATAACCACTCAAAGGAGAAAAGACCATGATTTTTGATGAAAAACAGAATTTGGACTTTTACAGGAACTTAGGTATTGAAGGAAGATACGCAAAGGCAGTAGACTTCTTAAAGAATACCGATCTTGCAGCATTAGAGCCTGGAAAGTATGAGATCGACGGAAAAGACGTATATGCAAATGTTACCGCTTACACCACCATTCCGTGGGAAGAGGCAAAGTATGAGGCACATGAGCATTATACCGATATCCAGTACGTGATCGAGGGAAGTGAGGTTATGACCTACGCTCCTGCACATGAAATGACTGTAAAGACTCCTTACAATCCAGATAAGGACGTAGTATTCTTTGAGAATACCACAGACGGTCTGCAGGTAGTTGTAAAAGCTGGTCAGTATCTCATCTTCAATCCATGGGATGCACATAAGCCGAAGGCAGCCAACGGCGCTCCGGCACCTATTAAAAAGGTAATTGTGAAGATCAAAGAAGATTAATAAAAAAGATCCATTTAAAACTTTGATCAGGGAAAGAAAATGCCCGTTGTACAGTGTAAAAATTGTACAGCGGGTATTTTTTTGCTCTTCCAGTGGATATGTTACCGGGAAAATATTTCTATGTATTTCATGGACAGATACAGCTTTGCAATATCGTCAAAACGGTCGAAGTCCACGTCCACTGCCTGTTTTGCTTTTGATAAGCGGTAAATGGCCGTGTTTCTGTGGATATGCAGTTTTTTGGCGCATTCCAGGATATTTAAGTTGCAGGACAGATATTCTAAAAGGGTGCGGAAATATTCACTGCCTTTTTCTTGGTCTGTCTGGTATAGCGTAGTAACGCCTTTGGTAAGAAGGGGGATCAGGTCTGTCTGCTTATTTGCAAGAGAGAGCAGGACCGGTATACCCAGTTCTTCAAAGGAATAGCAGAATTGATCCGGGAAAAAGTTGCCGCCGGTCTCCCAGGCCAGATAGGCTTCTTTATATTTATCAGGAGTATTCATGATCTGCTGGTAAGGGCGGCTGAGGCTGAGATAAAGCTCCGGTACTTTTTTCAGATTGGAAGATATCTTATCCAGGGTAGACTGGAAAGCCGCTTTCTCAGAAGCCTGGGCTAAGATCACCAGCTGCTGGCGCTCATCAATGATCTGAAGGAGCAGGGGATCTGCGTTTCGCAGGTTGTTTCGCAGATAGACCAAAGGAGTGAGATGATTGGGATCATGTTCCCCATTCCGGTTATCCCTGAAACCAATGACAAAAAGCTGGTACCAGGTGCTGTCTGTAATATGGCAGCGTTTCATACGGTCCCGCATATCAGCTTCATCCCGTATTTTTTTATTTATAAGAGAGCGCAGCACATGGTTTCTGGGTGTTTCCACCTGGTTTAAGGACTGGGCGGCGCTGAAATTTTCCGTAACCAGGTCTGCTGTGTAGATCAGGGCGTCCCGGTCAAAAGGAAGATAAGGGTGGTGGGCTTCTACCACACAGAAATAGTTGTTGTAATGGTCATCGATCTTGCAGGTGCGGTAGGACATACGTCTTGCCTTGCTGGCATAGCCGGTATCCATGATCACAGGAACAGGGGAAGTAGCCACTCTGGCGGCGCCGGCGGTATTTCCATTTTTAAGGGAGTAATCATAGGGAACATGGCCTAAAGAGATCCAGTACTGGATCGACTGGTCGTATTCCTCCAGGTTTTCGTGGAGATTTGCATAGAACAGCACACTTCCTCCGGGATCACCGAAACAGACCGGATTATCATAAAAACCGGAAAAGGCTTTAAGGACAGAGTTAAAATCATGTTTGCCATAGACAGCCATATCCAGTTCCTGTTTGTACCGGCAGAAACGTTCGTATTCCGATATGATATGGGTACAGTCTTTTAGCAGAAGTTCTATATCTACAAATTCAGGGAAAATAACGATCTCCTGATCGTCAGGGAAAGAATATTTTACAGGTTTTCCTACAATGAAACAGGCACCTGTAAGAAAATTGCTGCAGCGGTCAAATTCATCCGCTGTAAGGATATTGATAAGATAAGGATTTTCAAGATCAACGCCATGGTGGTTGCGGACAGCCAGAGCATAATTTTGCCCGGTCTGATGTATGTATTCCAGTCCTGCAAAGGGCAGTTTCTCTGTAAGTGTACGGATCAGTATCATAAAAATAACCTCCTCAATAGTTCAATTATAAAAAAGGACGAAGGAAAGGTCAATGGAGAAAGTTGTGCATGGAGTACAAAAACAGGGGGATGAAAAAAATCAGGATTGTTATGGGAAAACAGCAAAAAATGAGAAAAAATAGTGTATAATTTCAGTATAAGGGGAAGTTTGTGCTTACATCAGATAAGGGGGAAATATCATGGATGTAAAAGATATCATTGCGCCGGAGCAGGACCCGTCAGGAAAACTGGCAGAGTTTGCGGCGGATCTGAAATATGAGGATCTGCCGAAAGAACAGCAGGAGTATATTAAGAAGGATATCCTGGATATGATGAGCTCTTTTTTGGGAGGTTCGTCAGGCCCCTGTATGAAAGAAGTAAGAGAGTCTGTCAGTTCCTGGGGCGTAAATGGTTTTGGAAAAGGAAAGGTCCTGGTATTTGGTGATAAACTTCCGGAAACGCTGGCGGCTTTTGCCAACGGAGTAAGGGCAAGAGCAGTGGATATGGG
>JBNMGK010000414.1:0-2315 GCA_050872205.1 Enterocloster sp. | reverse complement strand
TCTTCTTTCCTTAATTTTAATGCCGCATCAATGGCATGATGTGTGGTACGGCAGCAGGGATAAGGTTTTTTGTCAATTTCTGCCATTACATACCGTTTTCCGAGATCTTTACACAGCTTACTCATATCAAAAGTATCGCTGACTGCCTGATACAGTCCTCCATCCTTTGCATCCAGGATATGCTCCGGACCTGTCATTCCGCTAAGAGCCAGAAGGCAGGCCGCTGTGCCGTTTAAAGCGGCTCTTGCCGGGTGGAGTTTCTTACAGGTAGAGCCTTCTGCCAGGAAAGCCCATAATCCACTGGACTGGGTTCCTGCCATTCCAAAAGCAGAAACCATTTGATCTGCTGTTAAACCCATAAGCTTTGACACTGCAGCAGCTGCTCCAAAGGTTCCTATAATCCCTGTGGTATGCCAGCCTCTTTTCCGGTTGCTGGCTACATCCATAGACCAGCCTACACGTCCTAAGACCTCATATCCTGCGATCACGGCTTCCAGAAATGTCTTCCCGTCTGCTCCCAGGGCATCTGCTGCTGTCCAGGCTGCTGTTACTACCACGGCTCCTGGATGAGATTTAGAAGCAGTATGTACATCATCCAGCTCCAGTTCATGGGACATACAGCCATTGACCATTAAGGCGCTGAACAATCCCAGATGTTTTTTCTGTGCCCAGGCAGCTGCTTTTTTTCCGTTTTTTCCAGGCCCGCACCAGTCTTCAAAGGTTTCTCCTATATGATGGATCTGGGGAGAATCTGATGCCCCAAGTGCCGAGCCAATGGTATCCAGTACACAAAAACGGGCTGCCTCTACAACTTTTTCCGGTACTGTTTCCAGTTTCAGGTCACATATAAACCGGGCCAGCTCCCTTAACTCTCCAGCCATAGGCTAAATGTCCAGGGAATGGTACTTTTCAATGTAATTTAAAAGTCCATCCTCATTTAAGATCTTGATCTCTTTCTCTGAGAGAGTAAATGGAAGAGCAAACTCCTTATCATTAACCTTCTTGATCACACGGTTCTTTACGTCAATGAAAAGCTCATCTCCTTCATCGATCTGGTCTGTATCACATTCAATAATAAGCATTCCGTTATTAATAGCATTTCTGTAAAAAATACGTCCGAAGGATTTTGCAAGAACAGCACCTACGCCTGCTTCTTTAATAATAATAGGAGCAATCTCACGGCTGGAACCACAGCCAAAGTTGCGGTCTGCTACAAGAATATCGTCTTTCTTTACATTTGGCGCAAAATCAGGTCTGGCATCTTCCAGTACATGTTTTGCGTATTCTTTTGGGTTGGCACGAAGGGAGATCAAACGTCCCGGTGCAATAGAATCGGTGCTGACGTTAGATCCTACCTTCCAGGCTCTTCCCTGAAGTGATTCTCTGATCATAGTATTTTCTCCTTTCTTTTACATACCGGCTGTTTAGTCCATTACTTCTCTTGGATCTGTAATAAATCCTGTTAAAGCAGTGGCTGCTGCTGTAGCCGGACTGGAAAGGTAGATTCTTGCAGTAGGATTTCCCATACGACCCTTAAAGTTACGGTTCTGGGTTGCTACTACTACTTCATTATCTGCCGGAATTCCCTGATGAACGCCCATACATGGTCCACAGTTTGGTCCTTCAATAATAGCGCCTGCCTCTGCCAGTGCTAACAAGGTTCCGTCTCTCATGCATTCATGATATACAGAACGGGAGTTAGGGATCACTAAAAGTCTTGTGCCTTTGGCTACTTTCTTTCCCTTTAAGATCTCTGCTGCAATATGCAGGTCCTCTACACGGCCGTTGGTACAGCTTCCAATATAAATAAGATCTACATGTTCATCCTTGCAGTTCTTTGCCAGGTCCACATTTTCCACATAATGTGGTTTAGATACAAGAGGCTCTAACTCTTCTGCGTTAATATCGATCACACGCTCATAATTTTCGTCACCGTCTGCCTTTACCTCTACGTAATCTTCTTCTCTTCCATAGTTTTTTAAGAACTCTCTTGTATGCTCATCTGTTTCCATAATGGCATTTTTAGCGCCTACATCTACGCCCATACTGGTAATGGTAAGACGTCCGTCCATAGACAGGGAGGAAATGGTATCTCCTCTGAACTCCAGTGATTTGTAAATAGCCTGATCGGATTTAATAATGCTTGCTACCTTTAACATAATGTCCTTTGCATAGACACCCTTTGGCAGCTTGCCGTGTACATTGATCAAAAATGTTTCCGGCACCTTGATCCAGGTCTGTCCAAATCTGGTAACTGCTACCATATCGGTAGAACCGCATCCTGTTGCAAAGCATCCAAAAGCTCCGTGTACAGT
>JBNMGK010000147.1:0-6320 GCA_050872205.1 Enterocloster sp. | reverse complement strand
GTATCAGAGAAGTCTACAGATGCCTTACGGTCTTCAGTTACAGTCATACCAGCTAAAGCCATATCAGCCTTACCGGATACGATCTCCGGGATAATGGAATCGAATGCGATATCTTCGATCTCTAAGGTCATGCCAAGTTCATCAGCAATAGCCTGTGCGATCTCAGCGTCGATACCTACGATCTTATCTCCGTCATGGAACTCGTATGGTGGGAACTCAGCGTTGGTTGCCATAACCAGTGTACCGCCTGCTGCTTCTTCCTTGGACTCAGCTTCGGTGCTTTCTGCTGCGTCAGTGGATTCTTCTTTTGCTGCCTCTGCAGTTGTATCTGCTGCTGCAGCTGCTGTTGTCTCTTTTGCGGAACCGCCGCATGCGGTTAAGGATGCTGCCATAAGAGCAGCCATTGTCAGTGCGATTACTCTTTTTTTCATAATGTTTTCTCCTCTTGCATGTTTATGCATATTATTATGTTTGCTCCCAATATAATTTGGAAGCTGTCTGTTCTATTATAATGCTTTTTCTTTTTTTAGCAAGAGTAAATTTATACATAGGTTTTATTGGATTTATGCAGATCCTATATACACTTTTACTTTCTGAGAGCTGCCTGTACCAGGTGTTTGGCAAGAACAGCGGTTGTAACTGCACCTACGCCTCCTGGAACAGGTGTCAGTTTTCCAGATTTTTCCTCTAAGGTATCAGCTGCTACGTCGCCGCAGAGTTTTCCATTTTCGTCTACGTTAATACCTAGGTCGATCACAGTGGTATTTTCGCCTACATAGGAAGCATCTAACATTTTTGCTTTTCCAGCGGCTGCTACCAGGATCTCTGCCTGTTTGCAGGTACCTGGAAGGTCTTTTGTGCGGGTATGGCAAATGGTAACGGTTGCGTTTTCTTTTAAAAGAAGCATGGACAGAGGACGGCCTACTACCATGCTGCGGCCTACGATCGCTGCTCTCTTTCCTTCCATAGAAATGTCATATGCTTTTAACACTTCGATGACAGCTTCTGCGGTACATGGTGCAAAACCGGTGGAATCGCCGGAGAATACTTTGGCAATGTTCACTGGTGAAATGCCATCCAGATCTTTTTTCGGGTCGATCATGGCTTCAATGTCTTTTTCACAGATCTGCTTTGGAAGAGGACGAAGGAGAAGGATACCGCTTACGTCTGGATCTTCGTTGATAGCGGTAAATTCTTTCTTGAAATCTCCGTCTGTGATGTCAGCAGGAAATGTATAGCACTGGGAACGAAGTCCGAATGCGTCCATTTTCTTTACAGCGCCTCTTTCATAGGACATATCATCTGGGTTTTCTCCTACTCGGATGATAGCCAGTTTTGGTGCCGGTCCGTTTATTTTTTCAAGCATTACTCCTACTTCTTCTTTGATCTTTGCGGAAACAGGAGCGCCTTTTATTAATTCCATATTAATGTTCTCCTTATTATATAAGCTGTGCCAGGACTTTTGCGTAGATCTCGTCTGCCTGGGAAGTGCCGATCTTGATCATGCGCTTTGCGTTCTGGTTGATCTCTTCTGCTTTTTCACGATTTTTCATGGATTTCGTGTTTATATATACATTCATGACAGCTCCAAGGAGTGCAGTACGGGTAAACTGTACTGCTACGCCTACGTCACTGACTGCCATACGGCTTCCTTTGTCTGCCAGGACGTCCAGGATTTCTAACAGTTCCAGGGATTTTTCCATGATCTCCACCGGAACCATGCTGGCATCTAACAGCTTTTCTTCCATAACAGTTTCTTTGTATTCTTTTTCCTCTGGAGTTGTGGACGGCAGGCGGTAACATTCTGCCAGTGGCGCAAACACTTCCGCGTCACGGTCTGATAAGTGCAGGAATTCCTGCTGCATAGTCTTTAAATCAGTCAGGTATTTCTGCATTTCATCTTCTACTTCTGCGTATTTCTTCTTTCCTACAGTCAGATTTACCACCATCTGTCCCAGGGCATTTCCCAGTGCTCCTGCTAAAGCGGATGCTCCGCCGCCACCTGGAACCGGCGCCTTGGAAGAAAGG
The DNA here is from genome assembly GCA_050872205.1 of Enterocloster sp. Taxonomy (GTDB): domain Bacteria; phylum Bacillota; class Clostridia; order Lachnospirales; family Lachnospiraceae; genus Enterocloster. The sequence continues at coordinate 4,292 of JBNMGK010000147.1, read as the reverse complement.
ACCTCCAGGTATTCACATATTTTTTTCTCTTCTGTCATTTTGACTCCTCATGAATAGTTGCTGTCTGCAATGCAGACATATTGTTACAGAAACATTTACCACAGCATACACGCAACGCGTGTTTTGTTTTCCATATTTCCCTGCTTTACTGTTCAGCCTTAACTACCACATCTTTTGTCAGGTCTTTGATCACTTCTCCTGCAATGATCAGGCCTACCACTGACGGTACAAATGCAGTACTTCCCGGAATATCTCTGCGCTCTGTGCATTTATGTTTTGCGCCTGGCGGGCAGATGCAGTGGGTTCTGCAGCTGATCGCCATATCGTCGATCGGTCTTGTAGGCTGTTCTTCGGAGTAAACTACCTTTAATTTCTTTACGCCTCTTTTTTTCAGTTCCCGGCGCATGACTTTTGCCAGCGGGCAGACTTTTGTTTTGTAAATGTCTGCTACACGGAACATGGTTGGGTCTAACTTGTTTCCGGCACCCATGGAACTGATGATAGGCACTCCCATTTCTTTTGCTTTCATTACCAGTTCCAGCTTGGCTGTAACGGTATCTACTGCGTCTACAATGTAGTCGTAGTCTTTAAATGGAAATTCATCTGCATTTTCCGGCAGGAAGAAGCATTTGTGGATCTCCACCTTTACGTCCGGGTTGATCTCCAGCATACGTTCTTTCATAACTTCTGCTTTGTATTTTCCCACGGTCTTGCGGGTTGCGATGATCTGGCGGTTTAAGTTGGTCAGACAAACTTTATCGTCATCGATCAGGTCGAATGCGCCTACTCCGCTTCGCACCAGTGCTTCACAGGTATAGCCGCCTACTCCGCCGATGCCAAATACTGCCACACGGGAAGAAGCCAGCTTTTCCATTGCTGCTTTGCCAAATAATAATTCTGTTCTTGAAAACTGATTTAACATGTGTTTTTCCTCTTTGCAGGTCTCTTTAAGTGTTGTAGAAACTAAATTATTTCATAAAAAATGATACTTCATACCCGCTGTCTTGTCAATTGGTAAACCTTTGGGTATAATAGTCATGACTAACTGGTGTATTCAGCCACGAAAGAGGTGCAAAGAAATATGAATCCAATGAATTTTCTTGCTTTAAAACCATCCTGGGAAAAGTTTCGGACCAATCACCCGAAAATGATCTCCTTTGTGAAAACAGCTTCCAGGGAAAGCTTTTTAGATGAAGGCAGTCTCATCGAGATCACCGTAACCAACAGTTCTGGAAAGACCATGTCTGCCAATATCCGTGTGAAAAAAGATGATATTGAGTTTTTAGGCGGTTTAAAAAATGCGCTGGAGAAATGATTTCCCCGGCGCATTACTTTTTTGCACATAACTAATTATTTATCTGTTTCTTCATATTGCCCATTTTCTGTATCCGGCTCCGCTTGGACATCCGTATCTGCTTCCGGCTCTTTTGGGAACTCCTCATTTGGCTCTTCCTGAACATTTTCTTTGAAAGTTTCATCTTCCTGATCTGTCTTTAACTTCCAGCGAAGGATTACCCTAAACAGGTCTCCTTCTACTTCTATTTTCATGGTGCCGCCCTGGACTTCGGTAAAGCTTCTTGCAATGGCAAGACCAAGACCGGAGCCTTCTGTATTTCTGGACGCATCTCCCCTGACGAAACGTTCTGTCAGCTCTTCCGGTGAGATCTTCAGTTCTTCTGCGGAAATGTTTCGCAGTGTTACCTGCACATATTCCCCGTCTTTTTCTGCCTTAATATAGGCTCTGGTGCCTTTCATGCCGTATTTGGTGATGTTTACCAGAAGGTTTTCAAAGATCCGGCAGGTCTTCTGGCCGTCTAAGGATGCCGCCAGGCGCTCATTTGGCAGGTCAAAGTGGAAATCAATGCCGCTGGCCTGTATTTTATCGGAAAGTTCAAAGCGTACCTGTTTTAACAGACTGACTACATCCACCTCTTCTGGATGAAGGACTACGGTGCCGTTTGCTGCTTTGCTTACCTCAAACAGATCCTCGATCAGTTCTTTTAACCGCATGGATTTCTGGTCTAAGATCTGAATGTAGGAGTTTCTCTCTTCTTCTGTGATATTTTCCTGCTTTAACAGGTTTACATAAGTAATAATAGCTGTCAGCGGTGTTTTTAAGTCATGGGAAACATTAGTGATCAGCTCTGTTTTGGTGCGTTCACTTTTCACTTCTTTTTCCACTGCTTTTTTGAAGCCTTCCTGTACCTTAAACAGCTGGTTTTTAAATGGCTCGAAGATTCCTAAATCTTCCTCTTCTTTTACGTCCAGATTGCCTTCTGCCATTTCCTGGATGCAGTTAAGGAGTTTGTGGTATTTTTCCTGTACTTTTCCCCAGTATTTCTTCAGCAGGAAGAATAATACAATGGAGTAAAGGATCAGTGCCCCAATGCCCCAGAACCACAACAGGGAAATGCACGCAAGGATCACAAAGTTTGCGATCACTGCTTTTCCGATGATCTTACTGGACCTGCTTTCCCAGTCTGTCTGAGAGAACAGAGCAAGGCCTGTGCATACCCAGCGTTTACAGAAGCAAAGGAATTTTCCAAGCCAGGTGCGCTCTTTAAAGTAGCGCCATGGTCCTAAGCTGAAGAAAGAACGGAAATTGGTGATGCCCCAGTAAAACATTCCGTAAATGACCACCCAGAACAGGAAATTGACTGCAACAGCCAGTGCATGGACCATAAACGGTAAAAAGCCTGCTTTTGCCAGCTCCGCCTGGAGAGTTCCTGCCATAAAGCTGCGTACTATATCCAGTGGGATCTCCATATCTAAAAGGAGAAGCAGCCAGCCCACACCGATCACACAAAGTGGCTCAAATGACCAGCTGAATACCTTCATTTTGACCACTTCCATTCCCGGGATAAAAGGGATGAGAAGTGCGGCCACCAGAACTGCCAGGCTCACATATATAACAACAGTGATAAATCCATGACCATATTGATAATCATAATTATCATATGCATATGCATTCTGTGGTTTTTCCTCATTCCAGCTGCCAAGCTGTGTTGGCTGACAGCGGAATTTAATGGTCATATTTTTCGGACCACTAAATTCCAGTCCCGTTCTTCTGTAGCTGTTATTAAGTCTTGCTGCCAGGGGATCATAAAACTCAAATCGGCCAATGGAACGGATCAGGCCGGAGCAGTTGCTTTCAAGACCTGTTACATCTGACACAGTCAGTCTGCCGTTTTCATCAAAATGTACCGTAAACTGGAGTTCATTGTCTGATACAGTCCGGGAGAATATTTCCTCAGGAGCACTTACATTGCTGCGCAGATATCCGCCCTGGGGGTCCATAACTGCATAAGAAATACGTTCATTATACTGGTTATAAAGATTATTCCAGCTTGTTCCCAGTTCATCGATCAGGTCTTTTATTTCTTCTCTGAGAGCCGGAATATCTTCGGTATCTGCTGTATCCTCTGTACTGTCTGCGTCATAAACTTCTTCACTGGTATCTTCTGCAGCCACATCGGTCACTGCATCTGTATTTGCTGTGGCATCTGCACCGGATGTTGTATGGGAAGCGTCCAGTATTTCCTGTGTATTCTGCATATCTCCTGCACTCAGCACATCTGCTGCCCCGGTCCCAACGTCTGCAAGAAATGTCTGGGAATAGGTAAGGATACCACCATTTTCTTCCTGTTTCTGCTGATGCCAGAGAACGTAGCTGAAGTTCATTACCTGGGTGGTCAGATTTCCGAATCCGCCGGCTGCTTCTGTTTCCTGTCTGCGGTTCCTGCTGTTGAACTCCGCAGCCTTCTCTTCCATATAGGGATACAGCCCCACTGTGGTACCCGCAGCAATAAAAACCGTCAGTATCATGGCTATAATTCCCAGAATTTTCCAATTACGACTTTTCTTTACAGCATTTTCATTTGCAAGATTTTCTTTTACAACATTTCTCTTTTCCAGATCATCACTGTTTTTCAAGTTTGTATCCAACGCCCCACACCACCTTTATATATTTTGGATCTTTTGGATCCACTTCGATTTTTTCGCGGAGGTTGCGTATATGTACCATGACAGTATCTGTGTTGATCGCCCGTTCATTCCAGACTCTTTCGTAGATCTCTTCTGCCGGAAAGACTCTTCCCGGATTGCGGATGAGAAGGAGAAGGATCTTAAACTCAATGGGTGTCACTTTTACGTTTTTGCCGTCTGCAATGACTTCCACTGTCTCCTCGTTTACTTCCAGTCCGCCCACCTGGTGGATCTTTGGATTTTCCTTCTGCCCGGAATTTAACCGGTCTAAGAAGCGGTGATATCTGCGCAGCTGGGAATTGACTCTT
>JBNMGK010000507.1:0-1356 GCA_050872205.1 Enterocloster sp. | reverse complement strand
TTGTCCTGGTGCTCCTTTACGGCATTGTCATGGTTCTGGCGGCGGTACTGGTCACATTGTTTGCCAGGGCTTATACGGCAACAGCGGTTATGGCAACGGTCAGTTACCGCATTGAATGGCTGATCCTGTTTTTAGGCTCTGCCATGGCCTCTGTTATGGATTTTGGCGCAATGACGGTACTTTATCATCAGTTTGGCGGTACAGTGCCGATTCCGGAGCAGGAATATGAGTTTGCCCGCAGCAGGGAAGGTTATTCCAAGCGCAGGTGGTTTTTTACACTTACAGCGGTATTTTCTGGAATTGCCGCTTTTATGGTTTTTGATATGGTGTATAATGGAAATTCACCGGATCAGGCGATCTTGTCCCAGGTAGAGATCACTGCCCACAGAGGCAGCTCTAAGCGGGCACCTGAAAATACTATGGCAGCGATCAGGGAAGCCATTGATGAAATGGCAGATTACAGCGAGATCGATGTGCAGCTGTCAGAAGACGGTGTGCCTGTAGTCTGTCATGACTTAAACCTGGCCCGTGTGGCAGGTGTAGATGTGTCCTTGAAAAACCTTACATTTGACCAGCTGGAGCAGCTGGATGTGGGAAGTCATTTCAGCTCCCAGTTTGCAGGGGAGAAGATCCCGTCTTTAGAAGAGGTTTTAGAAGCCTGCAAGGGACATATCCGGTTAAATATCGAATTAAAAAGCATAGGCGCCAAAAGCCAGCTGCCGGAAATGGTAGCGGAAATGATAAAAGAAAAGGACATGGAAGAACAGTGTGTGATCACTTCGGTTTCCCTGGATTATCTGAAACGGGTGAAGGAGGCGCAGCCGGAGTTAAAGACCGGTTATATCCTTGCGGCGGCCTATGGTTCTTATTATAAAAATGAATTTGTGGACTTTATCAGCATCCGCTCCAGTCTGGTGACGAAAAAACAGATCGAAGCGGCCCATGAATATGGTAAAGCGATCCATGTTTGGACGGTCAACAGCCGTTCTGAAATTGAACAAATGGCCCTTATGGGCGTGGACAATATTATTACCGATTATCCTGCAAGGGCAAAGGAAGTGCTGTATCAGCCGGATGTGGCTAAGAATTTGCTGACATATATCAGGCAGGTAATGAAATAGGAGGAAAATACAGTGAGAGTCGTACTGCAGAGAGTGACCAGGGCCAGTGTTACCGTAGACGGAGAGGTTCTGGGAAAAATTGGAAAAGGATTTATGATCCTCTTAGGCGTAGAGGATGCAGATACAGAGGAGATCACCGACAAAATGGCAGACAAGATCTGCAAGCTGCGTATTTTTGAAGATGAAAATGGAAAGACCAACTTAAGTCTTGCAGATGTAGGGGGAGAATTACTGG
>JBNMGK010000139.1:0-6436 GCA_050872205.1 Enterocloster sp. | reverse complement strand
GTCAAGGATCGGGAAATCGCGGTGGCGCTTGCTTGCCATTACCTCACGGATCTCGTCAATATAGTCGTCACTGTTAAATGTGATCAGATGCTCTCTGGTCATAAAGTAGCTGATCGGCATGCTCCGGTTGATGAGACGGGCCGCTGTATAAGTGTCATAGGTCGTTGCGATAATGGTGCAGCCTCTTTCCTGGGCGATCTTTTTAATAGTCATGGAAACGCCTGCGCCTTCGCACACGATAATACAATCAGCACCCATTTCAATAGCGCAAAGCTGGGACTCATAGCGGTTTCCCAAAATAACCAGATCATGAGGCTCAATATAAAATTCCATCAGATCCGGGTTGGCAGCTGCGATCAGTACCTTTCCCTGGTCAAAATAGGCCTCTGCGCTTCCAATGATCAGGTCTGCTTCCAGTGTTTCAATAATATTGGAATACTGGGTGTTTGCCTTTGACAGAATGCTGCTGTCATAAATGTTCATGTAGGTCTTTGTAATATCGCCCACTGTGATCAGGCCTTCCAGAGTACCGTCTTCCCTTACAGAAGGAATGGTCACAACATTGTTCTCCTGCATGATGTTCCATGCTCTCTTTAAGGAAATATTGTCTGCCACGCCTTTTGTCTTGCGAATCTCAATATCCCTTACCTGGGTACGCACATCTTCCACCAGCTGAGGCTCCTCTGCCCCAAAATAATCCAGTACAAACTGTGTCTCTCCATTTACATGTCCTGCTCTTGCAGGCATATATTCTTCCCCAGTTACTGCCTGCTTTAAATTTGCATAACAAATGGCAGAGCAGATCGAGTCCGTATCCGGGTTTCTATGTCCGATCACCATTGTTTTTCTGTTTAAATCCTGTTCCATTTCTCCCTCCCTGAGAAGCATATACGCGCTCATTCTTTTCTCTTTTGTTTTATACACATCTTTCTTGATTTATGTACAATGATTTATAATCTGTTTACAGTATGTTCACATTTCGTTCACATTTATTTTTTATACTATTTTCATAAGAAAGAGATAATAAAAAACAGGTTATTAGTCAAATTGCACATAGATTTTTCATAATTGCCCCGGTTGGAAACGACCGGGGTCTCCTCATATTACGGAGTTTTTTTGTTAATCAAGTATAACAGACCGACATTTTTTTTTCAAGTATTCCCATGTATACAGTGAAGTGCAAAACCAGGTCTTTTTCTGCACTGGTAACTGCCTGTGGACAACATGTGAACATGCAAAATGCTGCAGAGCCCAACACCCTGCAGCATTTTTTATATTGTACCTTACTTTCTATCTCTGATACTGGATCTTCCAGCCTGCATATGGAAGGCTTAAGCCTGTAGCCTCGCTCTTTTTCTCTCCGTCCTCGTCCAGAGTGAATACTTTTCCGCTTTCGATACTATAAGCAGCTTTTCCATTGGAAGAATACTTCTTTTCCTCTGTCTGTATCTTTCCATTTTCATTGACCAGATAGAGCTTTCCGGCAACCTTAAATGGCTCATAAGAACTGCCTTCTTTGGCGCTGACTAAAAGGCCGTTATAATAGAGGAATCCGTCTTTCTCACCGGTAACACCGCAGCCCTTTTCAGAGCCGGAAGTACCGGAACAGAAGGTGTACACCTTATCTCTCTTATCCACAGCGTTGGTATTGCGTCCAATGCTTAAGGCACCGCCTGCTTCCGGATCAAAGTAAGCAGTCTCTGTCTTTCCACCGGAGGTAAATTTGATCAGTCCGGACTGGCAGACGCCGTAAGAGTCAAATAAATAATATTTTCCGTCTATTTTTGCAGCTCCGTCCTTCAGCCCTGTAGCATCTGCAGATAAGAACAGGGGACTTCCGTTATTTCCCAGATAGAACCAACGGGAGCCGTCTTTCTTCATAAGAGCCGTCTCATCAGAGTTAGTCTTTCTCACTGCCTGTGCATCCAACACAGTGCTCCATGCCTTTGTATCCCATGGCTTTTCAGAAGTTTCAAACCACTGTCCCTTTAACATGCCTTCGTCTTTTCCGCCCAGGTATACAAAGCGGCTGATGCCTGTTCCGTCTCCTGGCTCTGCTTTTTCCTTTACGCACTGCCAGCCGGTAAGCATAACACCATTTTCATCAAAATAATATTTCTTTCCGTCAATGGTGGCTTCCTTCGGAGCGCCATTTTCGCCTTTTCTTGCTTTGCCGTTAGACTGGAAATAATACCATTTTCCATTTTCAGAATCTGCACTAAGATTTTTGGAAATGCTTCCTTCTGCCGGACGTGTCTTTCCGTCACTTTCCAGGAAATACCAGCCGCTTCTGGTATAGCCCTCAGAACCATTTCCCAGATAATAAATATCCCCGTTTTCATAGTGCCAGCCAGTACGCAGCCGGCCGTCACTGTCAAAGCAGTACTTTGCCTTTCCTATGGTCTTCCAGTCATTTTTCTCCACTTTTCCATTACGGCCCAGATAATACCAGCCAGATCTCATGGAGTCCTCATTTTCATCCACATAGATCCAGGTCTCTTTTGTCATGCTGCCGTCTTCACCGGCATAATAAGTACCGTCAATCCATGTATTCTTCGCCAGGTTGCCTTCTCCATCCAGATAATAAGAAACTCCCTGGGAAGTTTTCCACTCATTCTTTGCATAAGAACCATTGCTGTCTACAAAATGAACCACTCCATTCTCATTGACCCAGCCTTTTTCCGCTGCCATAACAGAAAGAGGAACCGCCCCGGCGATCATCGTTCCCACAGCCAATGCCCTGATCCAGTTTTTCATCCAACGTTTCTGATCTCTCATATCTACCCCTCCTGAAAATCGGATATCCCATGATACCAGATTGTGACCCACTACGTGCTCTCACAATCTTCAAAACATTCGTAATCCGCTCATTTTTCTACAAAAAATGGCTACTTACTCACGTTTTTTGCGAGTCCCAAAGTCAATAACCCTCACGCAAGCAAGCTTGCATCGACTTCTTGACCTTTGTCCTCTGGTATCATTTTATCAGAAAAATCAAGCAAATGCATGAATTAATTTTGAATATTTATATAACAATTCCTTAAACATCTGGAAGGCGCCCATACAATTTCGCCATTCTCCTGCACTGCTTTAAAACATCACTGGTCAGTTCTCCTGGCAGCAGTCTCCATTTCCAGTTTTTTCCAAGTGTAGAAGGTTCATTGATCCGGGCCTCTGCCCCCAGTCCCAGATAATCCTGAACCGGTATCACTGCCAGCTTTGCCGGACTTGCCATAGCCAGGCGGATAAACTCCCAGTACATCTCCTTCTTTGGTGTATGACGACAGCCCATGTATTCCCTTGCAAAAGACTTATCTCTCCGGCTCATGGTCTCATACCAGCCCACTAGAGTCTCATTATCATGGGTTCCTGTATACACAATACAATTTTCCGTATATTTATGTGGCAGATAGTCGCTGTTTTCTGAGTCATCAAAGGCAAATTCCAACACCTTCATGCCTGGAAAACCGCTTTCCTTTAACATTTCATGTACTTCTGGAGTCAGAAAGCCCAGATCTTCTGCAATGATCGGCAGCTTTTCTTTTTTCAGACTCTTCTTCAACTGTGCAAACAGGTCCAGTCCCGGTCCCTTTTCCCAGTGGCCAAACTCAGCTGTCGGATCTCCATAAGGAATAGAATAATAAGCCTCAAAACCTCTGAAATGATCCACACGCACTACATCATACAGCTTCAGGCTGTATTCCATACGTTTGATCCACCAGCTGTAATGATCTTTCTTATGATATCTCCAATCATACAGTGGATTTCCCCAAAGCTGGCCTGTTGCTGAAAATGCATCTGGCGGACAGCCGGCTACTGCCTTAGGCAGACATTCTTCATCAAACTGGAACAACTCCGGATGTGCCCAGCTGTCAGCCCCGTCAAATGCCACATAGATTGGAATATCCCCGATAATGCGGATGCCATTTTCATTGGCATAAGCTTTCAAACGGCTCCACTGCTCATTAAATTCATACTGCTGGAATTCATAAAATCCGATCTCATCCGCCAGCATTTTTTTGTATTTCTCCACTGCTGCAGGCCTGCGAAGCCGGATATCCTCATCCCATTTATTCCAGCTGGCGCTTTTAAAATGATCTTTCACGGCCATATAAAAGCAGTATTCTATAGTTTCTGGATCTAACTTTGACTCCAGAAACTGATGATAATCCACTTTGGCAGATTTAGAGCCTTTGTTTTCCACATTTTCTGCCCATTTTCCTGCTTTTTTCCACCGTTCGTAAGCTTTTTTCAGTATTTTAAACCGTGCTTTGTAGATCTTGTCATAAGCAATATACCTGTCGTCATCCCCAAAATCTGCCTCTTCACACTCCTTTTCTGTAAGAAGCCCTTTCTGGATCAGCTGCTCCAGATCAATAAAATAAGGATTTCCTGCAAAAGCAGAAAAAGCCTGATAAGGCGAATCCCCAAAACCGGTAGGCCCCAATGGCAGGATCTGCCAGTAGCTCTGTCCCGCCTCTTTTAACTGATCTACAAATTCATAAGCTTCTTTTGAAAAGCAGCCAATGCCATACTTAGAAGGCAGACTGGCAATCGGAAGAAGCATACCGCATTCTCTCATAGTATTTATCCCCTTTTTGTCATGAAAGTGTTGTCATTTGGCAACTGGCTTTCATTCATCTTTATACTTTAGTGTAGCACATTTCTTATTCCCCTACAACAAAGGCAGATGCTCTTTCTCTTCCCGATACTGCCCCGGCGTCACCCCAAACTTTCGTCTGAACAGCCGGTTAAAATAGGACAGATTTTCAAATCCGCATTTTAAAGCGATCTGAGTCACGCTTTCCTCTGTATTTTTCAGAAACTCCCCGGCCCTGGTCAGCCGGTAATCATTAAGATACTGGATAAATGGCATCCCCGCATACTGCTTAAAATATTTCATAAAATGGGACTCACTGTAAAAACAAAGCTCTGCCGCCTGTTTAATGGTGATCTCTTCCCCAAAATGTTCCCTGATGTACTCCAGTATCCCCTTTATCTTCTCCCTTGCATGTCCCGGCTTCTTCTCTGCAAACAGGATGCCTCTGCCATAGGCATAATATAAAAACAGAAACAGCTGTCCCTTCACCGCCAGCTGATACCCATTTCCCCGCTGCTCTGAAAATTTATCCAGCTCCTGTATCACTTGCCCAAATACCTCATAGTCTGACTGCTCTTTTTGTATCAGGACCGGCTTTTTCGCCTGTCCTTCCTGCAACGGTTTAAGGAAATGCACTGTGCAGCCGTCCCCATTATCCCCCATAAGCATAGAAAGGCGGAAAATGATATTTTCGTACTCCATTTTTTCCCCATTTCCACAGGAGATCGCATGAAGCTGTCCTGGAAAAACAGCCAGAATATCTCCTTCCGCCACAGGATAAGATACTGTATCCACCGTGATCCGCCCATTCCCCTTCTTCACAGCGATGATTTCCATTTCCTCATGCCAGTGAAGAGCCACATGAGTGAAATCCACTGGAATAGAGCATGGATAAATATTAAAAGGGAACTCTCTTTTTCCGTGTTCTTTGATTTCATGGTATCCCTTATTCATCTTCCTCTCACCCTTCCTTTCTTCCGTCATTTTTCAGCCATTTTCCGTTCAGCTGTCACTTTTCCATTTTATTTCCTATTTTTGATAGTATTGTACTATAATCTACTGGCATTCTGCAAGACGGAAAGGGATTTATTTTCTATAATAATCCCATAAACACTAATCCATAAACATTTGGAAAATGCACACAGATACACTCTGACATATCACCACAGAAAGGAAATAGATTTCATGGCTGAACATACAATGACAAAAGAAACCTTAAAAAACAAACTGACCGCCCTCTGCGGCAAAGAAATTTCCGCCTGCTCCGAAAAAGAGCTGTATACCGGACTTTTATCTCTGGTACAGGAAATGGCAAAAGACAAAGAATCCAATCAGGGAAAGAAAAAGCTTTACTATATCTCCGCTGAGTTCCTCATCGGCAAACTGCTTTCCAACAACATGATCAATCTGGGAATTTACGATACCGTAAAGAAACTTCTGGAAGAAAATGGAAAATCCTTAAGCGCAGTAGAAGAAGTAGAACCAGAGCCATCCCTTGGAAACGGCGGTCTTGGACGTCTGGCTGCATGCTTTTTAGACTCCATTGCTACTTTAGGCTTAAATGGAGACGGTGTCGGCTTAAATTACCATTTCGGCCTTTTCAAACAGCTGTTTAAAGATAACAAACAGGCAGAAGAGCCAAATCCATGGATTGAGAATACTTCCTGGCTGACCAAAACAGATGTGACCTATCAGGTTCCATATAAAAACTTCACCCTTACATCCCGTATGTACGACATTGAAGTTACCGGCTACAACAACCGCACCAATAAGCTCCACCTTTTCGATGTGGAAACTGTAGATGAAAGCATTGTAGAGGACGGCATTTCCTTTGAT